>JABZGM010000156.1 GCA_015259235.1 Alloprevotella sp.
GAACTTGCCATTGCCTAAATCTTGGAGAATGTTGGTTTTGTCCATCGTCCAAACCATGTGTTGCGCAGCCTTTTCTGGCATTACTTGAGCGGTAAGGGTGAATACATCATCTACAATCGCGCTGTGTTGTGTTTCATTCAACACCACTTGTGTAGCCATCGGATTCTTAACCACCACGCGGCATGTAGCTTTCATTCCGCTGCCATCTTGTGCAGTAGCGGTGATGGTCACTTCTCCAGCTTTCAAGGCTTTGAATTGACCATTTCCGACCATGTCCAGAATACCAGGTTGGCTCAAGTGCCACGTCACCTTTTGGTCAGCTTCCTTGGGTAAGACATTAGCAACTAGGTTGAAGACATCGTCCACAGTCACATTGCGTAGGGTTGCATCCAGCACCACCTGTGTAGCCTTCGGTGTTTCGGGTTGAGAAGGTTGTTCGGGAGTTGGGGGAACAACAGGCTTGGTGGGGTTGTCTGGTGTTGGATTGCTTTTTCCATTCACTACCATTATTTGCGCACGAGGAGAGTCGTTTGTCCAAATCTCACGGCGTTTACCATTTTCGTCAATCTCAATGTGTATCTCGTAATGTCGTTCTGGCGTCAATCGAGTCAAATCTATTTTGGCAGCCGTCAACTGAGGTTCATTGTGTTGAGATGAATTAAGCGTAACGTAGTTTGATGTTCCAGCTTCGATGGATTCATTAGTTTCGGGACAAACTAGTCGATAATAGATTTTTCCACGATAAGATGCGCGCCATCCTTTCACTTCAGTGTGAATCCTCATGGTGATTTCTTTTTGTTTGTCGATGTCAAAAACTTGTTGGTTGACTTCATTGCCTTTCACCAAAAAATCTACATTGCGCACAAAAATCTTCATATCAGGATAGGGCAAAACTTCTATCTGATAGTGTTGGTCAGCTCCCAGTTCAATGTGTCTTTTATCTGGGGTGTTGGTTGTTTCCAACACTAGTTTCACATTGTAACGTCCTGGAGCCATCGCATGAGGCCCCGTATTGTCGGAGTAATTTGTGGGAAAGTTCACAGCAACTTGTGTGTCTGCCAAACGGCGGAATGACACCGTGCTATTGTTGGTGAAAGGAGCCACATAGTTTGCACCACCATTCACGGGTTCAAACGTCATTCTCAAATTGCCATGCACTTCATCCACATTGGGATTACGCACGCCGAAGGTTATCATGGCAGGTTCTCCTACACCTGCATAAGCGGGGAAGAGCATTTCTGGGGCTCGGCACACGGTCAAGGCACCCCCTTGGATCTCATCCGTCACGGAGACTCCGCTACTGGTCACTGCCAATTTCATGCGATTGGCATATTCAATAGGATACCACGCCTCGTATTTATCTGGATTCTTCGCCACTAGCTCACGTGAAACGGGCACCAAGAGATAGTCGCCTTGAGGAATGTCTGCAAAATGAATGTCTTCAATAGGGATATTTTGTGTCATGAAAATGGTTGTCCATTCAAAATTCCTATTGTTAGAGTTAATCAGTTTTACCGTATTCCCTTTTTGATCCATCACTGCAATGCCCACTTGTCCAGTGAAACGATAGAACTCTCCATTCATTCGATGGTAAGAACCAGAGGAAATCGTTGCATTAAAACGAGTGTTTGCATCTCCTGTTCGAGGACTAATTTCAAAAGCAGCATTCTTGCGCGCACCCAATGTGCGTCGTGGAGTGGGGAAGTCCGGGTATTGTCCATTCTTAGGGTGCGCCATCAGTGCCACTTGGTTCTCCCAAAACTGCCCATTGCCCATAAACGGACCAGGAATAGGAGTGGTGATGGTGTTAATATCATAATAGCCATCGCCTTGACCATCCCAACCAAAGTTGGCATGAATGAAGCCGCGGCGGTCATAGCCGTCATAAATGAATGCGTGTATACCACCGCAAACCATCACAGGGTAGCCATCGGAAAGCTCTTGCATGATTGCTTCACGAAATTCGTCTGCTTGCATGCGATCGCGGTGCAACAAGCGAGTGGTATAACCAAAGTCATTTTGCAAAGCATCGAGGGTGTATTCGATGTTGGAGGGACTGGCTTGGGTGCCGAATGTGATGCGAATGGCTTTACCCACGTCTACCAGCAGACGACCAACAGCATTCACAGAACGGAAGTCTTTCACCTGTTCGCGTGTGTCCTTCATTGCCTCCCAAAGATAGGTGGGCGATGTGTCGGTTTCGTCTCCGTCACCAGCTTTGCGGACATAGAGTGCTGGACGCTGTTTAGGCCATTTGTAGAAATACAAAAATTGTGCAGCAGCGGTGGCTACGCAGCCCGTGTAGGTGGGTTTCCCATTGATAACAGGGGTTTTGCTATTGTAAGGATAACTTTGTCCCCACTGAGCTGTGACAAGAGGAGTCACATAGCGCTTTAGTGATTTAGGAAGAGAAGCTGCAGGCTGTTGTCCACTGCGCACTTGACGCACTGTTTCCGTGTATTGTTGTAACAATGCGTGGACCTGTGGTGGCAAAGCATTGACATCGCCTGTGGATAATTTTCCATAACCCACCACTTCATTCATTTGGCTTTCCCCTGAAACAATGACAAATCGTTGCTCCTCTTTGCTGACAAAGAGGTGGTAAGCAGGGGCTTCAGCTACAGATCTTGTGCTAATAGTAGAAGTACCCGGAGTTGGCACTGCCACTGGCTGTCTCAAGTATTGACGCGCAATGTCTGCTGCTTTCCTGATATCCACAGGATTTGCTTGAGCCGTGTACCCAACCATGCTGAGCACACTGACCGCAAATGATAGAATAAGGTGTTTATTTATCATGAGTTGATTAGTTTGATGCGTAAAAATCGGATATTATTGGAAACTACTGTTTTAAGCGATAGATTTTGTTTCCAACAACCACAATCCACAGCGGAGAATCTCCCACATGAAGACGGGTTGTTGGGGCATTCGTACGACCGCTAGCCAATTTTCGTCCCAACAAGTCGTAGACCATCACCGGAAGTCCTGCTGGTGCTTCTTCAATCAGGAGCATTGTGTTGTTGCGATGAACTACGAGAGCGATAGTTTGAGACACTATTGCTGTGGGGGCAGTAACCGTAATCACACACTTTGCGGTCACACCACCTGCATCTTGAGCGCGTGCGGTGATGGTGGTTTCCCCGACTTTGAGTGCGCGGAATTTGCCACCACCGAGCGACTTATAATCTTTGAATCTGCCACTTCCCACACGATGGCACTGGTGGCTTCTTGTGGGAAAGTCTTCGCTTGCAAGGCAAATTCGCTGTTGAGTGGTTGCGTCAATGTCGCAGGCATTTCGATGCGTGCCACATTGGGAGCAGGCACGCGTACCACGCATTGAGCGGTCACTCCTCCTGCGTCTTTTGCACGTGCGGTGATGGTGGTTTCCCCCACTTTGAGGGCGCGGAATTTACCGCCACCGAGTGACTCTATAACCTTTGAATCTGCCACTTCCCATACAATGTCACTGGTGGCTTCTTGTGGGAAAGTCTTAGCGATCAAGGCAAATTCACTGTTGAGTGGTTGCGTCAATGTCGCTGGCATTTCGATGCGTGCCACATTGGGAGGTGTCACAGGGTCTTGTGGGAAAGGAGTAAAGGATTCTCCCACCTCGCAACGTTCTGCATTGATAATCTCTCTAGTTTCTGGATCAATGACTAACACCACAGCGTGAACCTTCGTGTCTTTCTGGATGAAGTTGAATGCTCGAGATGTTAAGTTGGAAAAACTTCCATATTTTTGAGTGTGAATAAAGGGAACATCGAGTGGCATTTGCTTAGGAAGACTACCTTCGATACCTTGATAGATACCCGTTGCTGCGAAAACGACATCATTAAAGGGGAGTCCTTGCACCCTTCTGCCTGCATCATAGAAAAACTTCATTTCGGGTACACTATTTTTCCATGCAGGATCACCCGTTGCGTTGTTCTCTTGGTAAAAACTAGGTTGTCTCAAATTATCTGCAGTCAGCACATAAGCCAAACGATACTTGTTTTCTGAAACAGGACAGCGGAAGGTCGTGGAACTACGTACTTCTATGCCTTTGTGGTCGGAAGTCCATGCAGCTTGTACTTTTAGCTCCACCGTACTTTGTGCCCCAGAAGCCTTTTCTACATCGGCAAGCAAACCGAAGGGTTGTTCGTCTGTACCGCTGTTGCCGTAATAGGGAGCTACAACATGTACGCCATTGAGTACGATTTTCGGACGTCCTGGGAATTTTCTGAAGACATGATAATAATCGCCAGCATTCAATGCGTCACCATCGTGCGCTGCTAGTCCGATGACGCGGTCAGAAGCAACTTTGTTGAGATGTTCCAGAGAAGCTATGCCAGTGGGACAGTTGGGACACCACATTCCTGTGAGGTCCTCTACCACAGCTTTGCGCCATACTGGACGAGTGAGGGTGTAACGCTCGCTTCCGCTTGTGGGAGAAAAATTGCGATTGGGTGCTCCATTGACCAATACAATCGTAACGGAGAAATCGTCAAGCCCTGGTTGTGTGCCAGCGGGTATGTCGATGGCAATAGTTGCACTGCCATTGTAATCCAATGGAGCGTCTAGCGCAATAGTGCGTTCTTCGGTGGTCGTCCCATTCAGCGTTAAAGTGTAGCCTATCTTGTGTACTAACGTCTTGCGTTCCCAGTTGGTTAATATCGCACAAGCCTTCCCCATCTGCCCAGGTGCGGTGTAGACCTTATTGGCTAAGGAGCAACTGACATTTTGGGCTTTAACGGGGGAAATGAGTAGACAAAAGAATACCATCACAGCAAAAAGAAGTCGTGATGAATATGAACCATGCAAAATGCTTTGCAAAAAGAGTTTCATAGTGAATCTAGAATGATTGTATTGATGCAAAGTTACTCATTTATTGATGTAACGTAGTTCTTTTATGGGGTTTGTTTCACTGATTTGTATTCTTTTAGTAGTAGAAACTACGTTTTTCAAACGATGAAACCTTTGTGGATGGCATCAAGA
>JABZGM010000157.1 GCA_015259235.1 Alloprevotella sp.
TGATTGCCGTGGGTGAAGCTGGTTGGTCGCCTCAATCGAAGAAGAATTTCAACTCGTTTGTGCAGCGCATGCGCGCCGACACCACGATGTTGAACTATGGTGGGTATAGCTACGACCGTGCTTATTTGAGTGAAAATAAAACTTCTACAATGAGTACTCCCACAGTGGACGCTCCTGCCGCGCTTCCCAAAAACGGACAAGTTTATGTGGTGCGCAACACGGTGGAAGGACATGCTGGTGCTATGCTGGCTGATGCTGGTCAACAACAAGGACTTATCCACAGCAACACTGGACAAAATGCTAATAACGGTTGGGAAGTGGTGAATGCTTCTGCCTTCGACACCAAAGGAGGAACGATGACCGTGCAGCTTCGCAACGTGACGACTCAACGCTTTGTGGGACAACCTGAAACGCAAAAGGTGGAACGCTTCGGATTCCCCGTGACGATGTCGAAGACTCCTGCGAAGATTACCCTCACCTATGCTCCCAAAACGAAGGATTTCACCCTCGCTTCGGGTGGTAAATTCCTCTTCCCCGTGTCGGCTTCTGCTCCTCAATTACAGGGTCGCGTGTCTTCGGGTAGTGGTGTAGACGGTGAGAATGCCGTGCGTCCGCAAGGTACAGGATGGGAATTTGTTCCTGCTCGTGCGGTGACTTATCGTTGTGTCACGACTGATGGCAAGGAATTGCAAACCCTCACGGAATATCTACCCACCGATGCCACGCAAATGACGGTGCCTCAGTTCAAAGGATACAAGGTGAAAGGGGAAGTTCCCCAACTCCAACAAGGCAACGAAGCGCAAACCTTCACGATTGTCTACAAAAAGTCGAAGCACCTGGTTTTTCTAGACGCCATCAATGACGACGGCACGTTGTTGGCACAAGATACTATCGCCGTACCCGTGGGGGAGAGCGTGGTGATTCGCGCCCCCAAAATCGACTTTTTCAGTCTGAAAGATTTCCCTGAAGAGGGAATCCAACTGACGCCTACAGACGATGTGCATCGTACTATTGTCTATACCACTTCAGCGTTGCTCGGTGTGAAAGCTGTGGCAACTCCGCTGAAGGAGTTGAAAGACGGACAGAAGGTACTCATCTATGACTTCTCCACCAAAGACCCTAAACGTGCAGGCTTCCGCAATGTGGCAAGCATCTCTGGCAGAGTGTTGCAAGGCGGTCTCAACAATGGGAAAGCCTCTCCGCAGTTTGTGTGGAAGGTGCAGAAGAAAGGCAGTCGCTGGCAGTTTTTTCATCCAGCCACAGGATTGTTTATGCCTGCGCTCCAAGAGAGCCAAAAAGTGATTGTCGCCAAAGAAGCCGGACAATTCAGTGCTTCTCGCAATGCTGACGGCACGTGGAAGGTGCAAGGCACGAACGGACAATACTGGGATGGGGTAGAAGGAGGAATGACTGGTTGGCACATCTATGGTCATCCTTATCAATTCTACACTTTTGTGGCAGCTCCCTACTTCCGTGTCACGGTGCGCTATGTAGACACGGCAGGAAAAAGCGTTCTACCCACTGAGCAAAGCATCGTACCTGCTGGAAGTGAAGTGACGGTTGTGGCTCCCGATATCAAAGATTTCAAGTGGAAAGAAACATCCAGTACGCTCCGTGACCTCAATCGCATTGATGCGCACGGAGAAATCACCGTGGTGTATGAGAAAGCCACCGGCATAGGGAGTGTTTCAGCTGTGAACTCTTCGCAACCCTCCACCTACGATCTTCAAGGTCGCCGTGTGGAAGCCGCGCGCCATGGTCTGTTCATCGTCAATGGTAAGAAATTGCTGAAACCCTAAGCGAAAGTGATTCCACGATAGCATTGTTCGATGGGAACTTTCTCAATCGTTGCATTGCAAGACTAAGCGTTCGTTCAGAGCTTGCATGGTTCGGTGATTACGTTCTTCAATCGTTGCATTATTCAGAACTTGCATCATTCAGTAGCACCTTAACATAAGATTAAATGATACCCCGATATCCACATCGTGATATCGGGGGATTTTGTTGTCTGTGAAGAAGATGAGATACTAAAATCTCCGCATCAGAAGAGAACTTCTCATGCGGAGATTTTGTTTTTGCTGTATTCTGCTGCGAATGCTCAGCGCAAGCAAGGGGTATATGCCCTTTTACACAAGGTGAGCAATCAAGGCTTCGCGGTCGCCTTCGAGATAGTCAATCACGGGAATCTCAATCATGGTGTAGGCACCAGGTTGTTGCTTCATAGAAGCGCGAGCCACATTGATGAGCACTTGAGCCGTGAGAGCTGGATTGTTGATTTTCATGTTAAACTCAAAGAGTTGGTTGTGTGTGCAGCCCGACACACCCTTGCGCACGAGGTTCACTCCGTGACCCACATCGTTGAGCGCATCCACACTCTCCACTTGATTCACGTGCGTTTCATCGTTCACAAAGTAAGGATCCGCCTTGACAGCAGCAGCCACTTGTTTGAAGTCCGCACCCTCTTCGAGTTCCACATACACCATACGACGGTGAATGCCCGTGCCGAGAGGAATGGTCACTGACAACGCATCGCGCACACCATCAATGGCACGCACAGCCACCGAGTGACCCATGGAGCGACCAGGACCAAAGTTCGTGTAGCTCACACCTTTAGGAGCCAGACCTTCGATGAGGGTGCGTACCACAGAGTCAGAACCTGGATCCCAACCCGCAGCAATCACGCTCACTGCGCCATGTTCTTTGGCGGCAGCATCGAGCGAACGGCGCAAATCTACGATTTGAGAGTGGATGTCGAAGGAATCCACGGTGTTAATGCCGAGTGCAAGACACTCTTTTGCGTAAGCCTCCACTTGTCGGGTGGGAGTAGCGAGGATAGCCACGTCCACATCTTTGAGTTCGGAGATATGTTTCACCACTGGATATTTCGCCAATTCAGCAGGTTGTTCACCCGTCACGTTGCGGCGCACCACACCAGCGCACACCATGTCGCCAGAAGCTTCGATAGCGTCGAGAGCATATTTACCAATGTTGCCATAACCCACGATGGCAGCGCGAATTTTCTTTTCCATATTATTTGAGTGTTTGGATTTTAAGAAGTGATAGTCTGAGAATCTAATCCAAAGAGAGGTGCCAAGCCTCGTTGTTTGAGGAGGAAATTCTCGTTGTTTGAGGAACAAGTCCTCATTATTTAAGGAGCAAGTTCAACCTCTGGTGGTCAACTTTCATTTTGCGTGGTGCAAATTTAGAGAGTGCCAGCGACGTATGCAAGATAACAAATCTATTTTTTGAAACGTCTTAGTGCAAAAAGTCCTAATGCCGTGAGTCCTCCGTTGAGCATGAGTAGTTCATAACCGAAGGTATATCCCCACCAGATGGGTGCATAGTGGTCGAGGAGAGCGGTCACTATGGGAGCCGCGATGACCACTATGGGCACAAAGCGGTCGCGAATCTCCCAGCGTGTGTAAAGTCCGAAGGCAAAAAGCCCCAACAGCGGACCATAAGTGTAAGAAGCCATCACGTAAATCGTGTTGATCACGTTCGGACTATCCACGATGCGGAAAAGAAGCAGGCAAGCGAAACACACCACCACCACACCAGCGTGCACCCATCTGCGCAAGCGCACATCGTGTTCGCGGTTGAGAATGTCGATGCAAAAACTTGTGGTCAAAGCCGTTATTGCCCCATCGGCAGCCGAGAAGGCAGCTGCCACAATGCCGATGGTGAAAGGTAGCACCACCAAATTGCCCAGTGCTCCACTGCTCACCAGCATCGGCAGGAGTTCGTCGCTCTTCGCAGGGAGCGCAATGTGTTGCACCGCGCAAAAATGATAAAGCAGCACCCCCAGACCGAGCAACAAAGCATTGATGGGGAGGAAAGAAAGTCCATAGACACACATATCCTTCTGCGCATCGCGGAGCGTGCGGCAAGTGAGATTTTTCTGCATCATGTCTTGGTCCAATCCCGTCATCACAATCACGATGAAAACACCGCTCAGAAACTGCCGCCAGAAGGCTTGTTTTGAGGAAGCATCCCACACCCACACACGGCTCATTGGACTTTCGTCAATCACCTTCCACGCACTGTGCCAGTCCAGCCCCATTTGCTGCATCACTGCCCAGAGCGTTCCGACGACAGCTAGGATGAGCATCAAGGTTTGCAGCGCATCGGTGTAGAGCAAACTAGCTTGTCCAGCTTGAAAGGTGTAGAGCCAAATCAGGAGAAGCGTCACCGTTGCAGTGACGACAAAAGGAATGCCCAGCGGAGCCGCGATAAAAGTGTGGAGCACCAAAGTCGCCACGTAGAGTCGGGCAGTGGCACCAGCCAATTTGCTGAGGAGGAAAAACCCTGCCCCCGTTTTGCGCGTGCGGTCGCCAAATCGGTGCGAGAGATAACCATAGATGCTCGTGAGTTGCAGACGATAATAGAGTGGCAGAAGCACCATCGCCACCACAATGTAGCCCACGATGAAGCCCATGCACATTTGCAGATAGCTCATGCCGATGCCCCCCACCCAGGCAGGCACACTCACGAACGACACGCCCGAGATGCTCCCAGCAATCATGCCAAAAGCCACCATAGCCCAAGGCGCGCGCTGAGAAGCCCGATAGAAAGCAGCGTTGCTCGTTTGATGTTTGCGCCCACTCACCCAGTGAGCGATGCCAAGCAACACGAAGAAGTAGACTGCCAACGTGGCAATCATCCAAAGAGAAGTAGACATTGGTTTAGGGATTGAAAATTATAGTTTACCATAAGGTTTCACCTTCGGTGGCTTCCGTTTTGAGGAAATGTTGGAGCGCATCATGGGTTGCTGTTGCGCATCGTAGTGTTTCGGTTGGTGAATCTCCTCTGTTGGGATAGCAGGAATACCCGTTTCTTCCGATTCCTCGGGACATTGTGCCGCTTCCTCGCATCGAGCCACTAAATCGCGTGCCGCATCCACAATCCGTGCAAACGCCGCTGTGTGGTGATAGGCAGTGTGCTTGCGCACCATAGCCTCAAAGGGTGCAAT
>JABZGM010000158.1 GCA_015259235.1 Alloprevotella sp.
CACTCCATCCTGGCATATCTTCGCTAATGATTTCCACATCATTGCGTTCGATGAGACAAGATTCACCTTCCACCACAACAGTGAGCGTACCGTTCTTTTCGAGTTCTGCAATCTGGTCTTGAGAAATAGCTGTAACCACTTCGTTCACCGCCTTCATCAATTTGCCGAACTTCTTACCCATTACGCGGAAATTGCACTTCACCTTCTTTTCCAGCATCTGTCCTTCCACGAAATCAATGGTTTTCACATTGACTTCATCAAGCACAAGCTGTTGTACAGCTTCTAGTCGCGTGCGCACCAAAGGATCGGTAACAGGGATGGCAATGCGTTGCAAAGGCTGACGCACAATGATGCGTTCCTTCTTGCGGAGTGAGAGCACAAGCGAGGTAGTTTGTTGCGCCAACTCCATACGTGCTTCAAGCTCTTTATCAATCAGTTGCTCATCAGCCACGGGAAAACGGTCAAGATGCACGCTATCAGCCGTAGCACGTGCCGTGCCTGCCGTAAGGTCTTTGTAAAGACGATCAGCATAGAAAGGCGCGATGGGTGCCATCAAACGACTCAAGGTGAGCAGGCAAGTGTACAACGTCTGATAAGCCGCAAGTTTGTCTGCGGTCATAGCCCCTGCCCAGTAGCGTTTGCGATTAAGACGCACATACCAGTTTGAGAGATTGTCTACGGTGAATGCTTGAATCAAACGTCCGGCACGCGTAGGCTCGTATTCTTCATAGCAAGCCGTAACTTCGCGCACAAGTGTGTTGAGTTCACTGAGAATCCATCTGTCAATCTCTGGACGCTCTGCCACGGGAACTTCAGCAGCTTCAGGATCGAAGTTGTCCACATTGGCATACATGGAGAAGAACGAATAAGTCTGAATCAACTTACCGAAGAACGTACGGTTGGTTTCCACCACTCCTTCTGGGTCGAACTTCAAGTTATCCCAAGGCGAAGAGTTGGTAATCATATACCAACGCACGGGGTCACTACCATATTCTTTGATGGCGCCAAAGGGATCGACAGCATTGCCCAATCGTTTAGACATTTTCTGTCCATTCTTGTCTAACACAAGACCATTAGAAATAACGGCTTTGAATGCCACAGAGTCAAACACCATCGTTGCAATAGCGTGCAGCGTGAAGAACCAACCACGAGTTTGGTCTACCCCCTCCGCAATGAAGTCGGCAGGATACACCGTACGCCTATCTAGGAGTTCCTTATTTTCAAAGGGGTAATGGATTTGTGCATAAGGCATCGCACCAGAGTCAAACCAAACGTCAATAAGGTCTGTTTCACGATAAAGAGGATTGCCCGTTTCTGACACCAGAACGATGTCATCCACGTGTGGGCGGTGCAAGTCGATGCGGTCGTAGTTTTCTTTGCTGTAATCACCAGGCACAAAACCTTGTTCCTTGAGTGGATTCTTGGTCATCACACCTGCAGCAACCGCCTTCTCAATCTCGTTATAAAGTTCTTCGACCGAACCGATGCACAATTCTTCCTTCTGAGCATTGCGCCAAATGGGCAATGGAGTACCCCAATAACGTGAACGGCTTAAGTTCCAGTCATTCAGGTTTTCCAACCATTTACCAAAACGTCCAGTACCCGTTGATTCGGGTTTCCAGAGAATCGTTTTGTTGAGTTCTATCATGCGTTCCTTCACAGCCGTAGAGCGAATGAACCAACTATCAAGAGGATAGTAAAGCACAGGCTTATCCGTACGCCAGCAGTGAGGATAATTGTGGACATGCTTCTCGATGCGGAACGCTTGTCCCACTTGTTTCATCTCCATACAGAGGATGATGTCCAAGTTTTCGGATTTCTCGGCAGTCTTTTCGTCGAACTTTCCTCCTTCATTGAAACGAGGATCGTAGGCGTTCTTGACAAAATCTCCAGCGTGACGACCATAAGCTGTTGTATCTACGCACTTTTCAGCAAAAGCAGGGGCGCAATCATCAAGGGTGTAATACTTACCTGTGAGATCTACCATTGGACGCGTTTCACCTGCCTTATTGATAATGAAGAGAGAAGGAATGCCAGCAGCCTTAGCCACCTTGGCATCGTCCGCACCAAACGTAGGCGCGATGTGTACGATACCCGTACCATCTTCAGTGGTCACATAGTCACCAGGGATTACGCGGAAAGCCTCATCAGCCATTTCCACAAAGCGATCTTGTCCCACAGAGAAGACACGATCGGCGTGCTTTTCCGCATATTCGCGCACAAAGTCTGCAGCAGTGTCCGCCACCTTTTCAGAAGGACGCACCCAAGGCATCAATTGAACATAGCGCAAGCCCACGAGTTCCGTACCTTTATAACGTGCAACAACACGATAAGGCACCACTTTATCGCCGACAGCGTAGTTCATTTCAACATTTTCGCCTTCAGCTTTGAAATAAGCCGACACACGGTTTTCTGCTACAACAGCGGTGATGGGCTCTGCCGTGTAAGGATTGAAGGTTTGCAAAGCCACATAGTCTATGTTAGGACCTACGCACAGTGCAGTGTTGGAAGGCAATGTCCACGGTGTGGTTGTCCACGCCAAGAACACAGGCTTACCCCACCCTTGCAATGCTTCGGGAGCATCCACCATCTCAAATTGCGCAGTGACAGTGGTATCTTTCACATCACGATAGGCACCAGGCTGATTGAGTTCGTGACTAGAAAGTCCAGTTCCTGCAGCAGGGCTATAAGGCTGAATGGTATAACCTTTGTAGAGCAAACCCTTCTGATAGAGTTGTTTGAGCAACCACCAGAGAGTTTCGATATAAGAGTTTTCGTAAGTGATGTAAGGGTGTTCCATATCCACCCAATACCCCATAAGGTGAGACAAATCGCCCCACTCCTGCGTGTACATCATCACATTGCGACGACAATGCGCATTATATTCTTCGATAGAAATCTTCTGACCAATGTCTTCTTTGGTAATCCCCAATTCCTTTTCAACACCCAATTCGACGGGCAAACCATGGGTGTCCCAACCAGCTTTGCGGTTGACTTGGAAACCTTGCATCGTTTTATAACGGCAAAACACATCCTTAATGGTACGCGCCATCACGTGATGAATACCAGGGTGTCCATTTGCCGATGGAGGTCCTTCAAAGAAAACATACGAGAGGCAACCTTCACGCTCGCTGATGCTGCGGTGGAAGAGGTCAGCCTCGTCCCATTCTTTCAGCACCTCTTCGTTGACGGCGTAGAGGTTCATACCACTACGTTCGGTGAATTTCTTACTCATATATAATGATTCTATTTCGTTTCAAATATAGATACTTGCGCAAAAGTACAATAAAAATTGGAGATATGCGCTACCTTGACCTTAAAAACGCCCATCGGCTATTATTTTCAGCCTAATCTAGATGGTTTTCTTTCGACACTTCACTAAACCCCAATAGGTCATTGCCCCCAATTGGTCATTAGACCGTAAAAATGCTACTCATAATCTCAAAGGTCATTGCCTGCAAAAGGAGTTTGTCCCCCAACAAAAGAAACTGTTTCAAGCCGTTGAGCCTGAAACAGTTTTTCATTTGTCAATTTTGCTGAGTGCAGCATCACAACTTCTAGGCTGAAAAGCCTTTTGTCAATGACATCTCAACGCACCGTCGCACCTTAGGATTTTCCTTTGCGTCGATTGGCACGGCGTTTACGGATATCAGCTTTTTTCTTGGCTGCTCCCGAACCGTGAAGTCCTGTGATATATGTCTTTTTCTTGGCCTTGGTCTTCACCTTTTCTTCTTGAGGCTTACGAAGTTTTGCCCCTTTGAAGGTGATACCTGTGGTCATTGCTGTTGTAATTTCTTCGTCGCTTACGTTGCGCGCCATTGGCTATAAGTTTTGGATTTGATAAGACTATAATCCCCCATCGGTCATTAGACCATAAAAGTGCTACTGGTCATGGAAAAGATTATTTCCTGAACAGATTGGGGATAATTGGATTAGTGATGGAAAAGGCGAACACCTGTGAACACCATGGCAATGCCATATTTGTCACAAGTTTCAATCACATGGTCATCACGCACCGAACCGCCAGCTTGTGCCACATAAGCCACACCGCTGCGATGCGCTCTTTCGATGTTGTCTCCAAAGGGGAAGAAAGCATCTGAACCCAAAGCCACACCAGTGTTTTGTGCTATCCAAGCCTTCTTTTCCTCACGAGTCAAAGGCTCCGGACGTTCTGTGAAGAACTGTTGCCAAGCGCCGTCTGCCAACACATCATCGTAATCCTCTGAAATGTAAATATCAATCGTATTGTCACGATCGGCACGGCGAATCTTTTCCACAAATGGCAAATTCATCACCTTGGGATGCTGACGCAACCACCAAATGTCGGCTTTCTGTCCCGCAAGACGTGTGCAGTGGATACGGCTTTGCTGCCCTGCACCGATACCAATGGCTTGTCCGTCCTTGACATAGCACACAGAGTTGGATTGCGTATATTTGAGAATAATCAGCGCCACCATCAAATCTCTGCGCGCTGCTTCGGGAATATCTTTATTCACCGTGGGACGATTTTCAAACAGCGCATCATCTGCAAGGTTGATTTCATTGCGTCCTTGTTCAAACGTCACGCCATACACTTGCTTACGCTCAATGGGCTCTGGACGATAGTTTTCATCTACCTTGAGCACGCAATAAGTGCCTTTACGCTTTTCTTGCAAAATGGTCAAAGCCGCGGGAGTAAAACCTGGTGCAATCACACCGTCACTCACTTCGCGTTTAATCAGAAGCGCAGTGGCTTCATCGCAAACGTCGGAAAGGGCGATAAAATCACCATAACTTGACATACGATCGGCACCGCGGGCACGGGCATAAGCCGAAGCGATAGGTGATAAAGGCAAAGCGATATCATCACAAAAATAGATTTTGCGCAAAGTTTCATCCAAAGGCAAACCCACTGCTGCCCCAGCCGGTGAAACGTGTTTGAAAGACGTTGCCGCAGGAAGCCCCGTTGCTGCC
>JABZGM010000159.1 GCA_015259235.1 Alloprevotella sp.
AAACAGAATGCAAAGAAAGGCAAACTCTAAATCTCCAATTTGTGCAAAATGAGCTTTTGAGAGAATTTTGTGCTCATCCCATCCCTATTTCAAGTTCTTGGATTTTACGCGATTCTCAGCGCACTAAATTCCATATATCTTTCTATAAAACAACAGCTTACGTGCATTTACAGCATAAACGGCAAGAAGTATTCTAGCGTAAAACGGTGTGTTTTTCAGCCTATAATCAAGGATTTTCGGTCTTCTAAATGTCATTTTCAGCCTATTCTAAGACCATCTTGGGGTTATTTTCCGCTAGTTTGCAAGATTTCAGCGCCATTTTCTTTACTCACTCCGAATTCCGCCCGAATCTACCGCCATTATCCTCTCCTTCCTTACGTCAAAAAGCGAAGGAAAGAAGCAATTCTCAAGCAACGATTCAAGAAGACTCGCAAAAAATCAATCTTCCATTTTTAGACATCGAAGAAACCATTATGCACTTTTCTAGTAGCTCAAACTAAACAGCCCCAAACGCATTTCTCCTTCCCTACTCTCTCCCATCATCGCCTATATAAGCGCTAATTTATCAGTTTGTTCAACTTTCCTCTCTAACAGAATTCTGCAAAGCTCTCAGCCAACATACGGCTATACGCAACCAAAACAAGAAAAGAATAAGAAAACTCAAGCATTCTAGCAGAGTCACAAATACACTCTCCTACTCTCTCGAAAAAACAACCATGAGCAAGCGGAAATAGTCCTTAACCTGTTCTTCGACATGAGTCCAAGAAGAAAGACTTCTCCCCACCATCTCAGAGATAGTGGGGAGAAGTCTTATGACTCTTTCGATGCTAGTATCGGAAAGATAAATACGTAATGAGTTTTCTTAGGAAGGGCTAGAACAGAGATCGGAGAAACGACACAAAATCACCTCCCCTATCGAAAGCCTCCAAGAAGGGATATAAGCATCAATGGAGGATGAAGAAGAGCAATTCCTTCATCAGATCACCAGATTCGATAGCGGGATTATCTACCCCCTTACTTCTCGCGTCTGTGCGACGGATTTGTCCAATAATATCCATAACCTTTCGCCCAGAATAAAGGCGCATGGCAGGGAGGATATTGCGCTCAGCTTGCCAGTCACTTACCCCCACCCAAGCAGCCACCTCACGAGGACTCTTGGTTCCTGGCGTATAATAGGCGAGCATCAACTGAGAAAAGAAGCGAAACAAAGCAGGAAGCACCATCTGAATCGGATTTTTCTTCTGATTTTTATCAAAGTAGTTCGCGATTCTATTCACTTTTACGACGTCTTTTTTGCTCAAGGCGTCCAGTAGTTCAAAAATATTGAACTCCTTACTCACTCCAATATGCTCTTGAACTAGCCCAAGCGTGATGGTAGAAAGCTTAGCGGAGAGAAGCAACTTATCGATTTCTCCCGAAAGACGACTGAGATCAGCTCCAACAAAGTCGGCAAGCACCTCAGCAGCTTGGGGTTCAATGGTGGCTTTCTTACGCTGCACATAATTTTTCACCCAAGTAGCTAATTGATAATCTCGGAGCTTTGCGCTCTCCATCAGGACTCCATGTTTTTCCAATAGTTTAACCACACCCTTACGTCGATCGAGTGCCCCATTCTTATGGCAAAGAATGAGCACAGAAGTAGACTGAGGTTGTTTGAGGTAAGCCTCAAGTGGAGCAAGGTCTTTGAGGTTTTGCGCTTCTTTCACCATAACTACCATGCGCTCTGCCCCCATGGGAAAGCCCATAGCCGCTTGCACCACTGCCGTTGCATCAGTTTCGGCACCAAAAAGTGTGATGAGATTAAAGTCGCGCTCCTCAGGACGGAGGAGACTATCTAGGAGAAAGTCTGCCACATGGTCGATGTAATAACTTTCATCTCCCATGAGATAATAGACAGGCGCAATGTTTCCAGCGCGTACATCAGCAACAATCGTTTCGTATGTCGCACCAGTAGGATTTTTTTTCGCCATATTATATATAGGTGTAGGAGAACACGTACTGCACTAGGAAACTTCCGAAAAGAAAAGAGCCAAGATGCAGAAAGCTATCCCCTATAAGCAGATCAAAAACTAATACAAGCTAGCCAAAAACAAACATTATCCAGCCCTAAATGAACAAAGGCTGAGCATAAACAAAAATGGGCAAGCCGTAAATTAAAGAAGGCGCAGCGAAAACCGCATGCGCCTTACACTATTATATAAGTGATATTACCAGTCAAACTTCAAGTGGCGCACCGTCTTTCGGTCACCTTGCAACAAGCGCAAGGCGGCGATGCCCAATTGCACATGCGTTTCAGCGAAATTACGCGTCACATGATTGTCCGACTTTTCCGTCTTCACGCCTTCAGGTTCCATAGGATTATCACTCACTAAGAGCAAAGCTCCCGTAGGAATGTGGTTGTAAAATCCGCAAGAGAACAAAGTAGCAGTTTCCATGTCGATAGCCATGGCGCGCGTCTTGCGAAGATAAGCCTTGAACTCTTCGTCATGTTCCCAAACACGGCGGTTCGTTGTATAAACTGTTCCTGTCCAATAGTCCAAAGAAGCGTCACGGAGCGCAGTAGAGATAGCACGTTGCAACATAAAGGCAGGGAGTGCTGGCACCTCAGGTGGGAAATAGTCATTGCTCGTACCCTCTCCGCGAATACCGGCAAGGGGAAGAATGTAGTCGCCCAACTGAGTTTTGTGGGAGAGTCCTCCCGTCTTACCAAGGAAAAGCACCGCACGAGGTTTCACACTCGAAAGCAAATCCATGATGAGAGCCGCATTGGGCGAGCCCATGCCAAAGTTGATCATGGTGATTCCTTCGGCAGTAGCTGCGCGCATGTTAGCATCGAAGCCAACCGCAGTCACATTCATCTGCTCACAAAACATGTCCACATAATT
Organism: Alloprevotella sp.; assembly: GCA_015259235.1. Taxonomy (GTDB): domain Bacteria; phylum Bacteroidota; class Bacteroidia; order Bacteroidales; family Bacteroidaceae; genus Alloprevotella. The sequence continues at coordinate 2,886 of JABZGM010000159.1, forward strand.
GTTGAAGTTCGTGAGAAGAATGAGATCGCCAAACTCTTCAAGTTGAACTTTGGTATATCTTTGCAGCCAGTTGCCACAAATTTCTTCTTTCGTCATATTATTCCGTTGTTGTTTAGGAGCAAAGTTACAAAAATATTTGTGAACGAGTTGTTCACCTGCAGAGAAAATCGTAACTTTGCCGAAAATATCTGCGGTCACTTCCTATCGACCGCCTAAGCAATGCGCTATGCAGATCAAAAAAATCGCAGCAGCCCTTGAAAATTTCGCTCCGCTGCCCCTGCAAGAAGGCTACGACAATGCCGGCTTACAGTGTGGATTAACAGCGAGTGAGTGTTCAGGGGCATTATTGTGCCTTGACGTCACTGAAGCCGTGGTGCAAGAAGCCGTGGATCGTGGCTACAACCTCATCGTGGCTCACCACCCTCTCCTCTTCCGTGGGGTGAAATGTGTGAGCGACAAAACTTATGTGGAGCGAACTCTCCGAAAGGCTATCCAAAACGATGTAGCCATCTATGCCGCACACACCAATCTTGACAATGCTGTGGGCGGCGTCAATTATGAAATCGCCCAACATCTCGGACTGCAAGACTTAGACTTCCTTGAACCTCTAGGGCGTGGCGACCAACCTGCGGGGAGTGGATTAGTGGGCAATCTGCCTCAACCGATGGATGCCATGGATTTTCTCCAGCTTCTCAAGCGAGAATTTAAGGTAGAAAATCTTCACTTCTCTCGTGGGTCTCAGCAGACTGTGCAGCGCATCGCCTTTTGTGGCGGTGCTGGTGACTTCTTGATTGGGCGTGCCCAAGCCGTTGGAGCAGACCTTTTCTTCACAGGAGAAATTGGTTATCACTACTATTTCGGTCATGAAAATGAACTTTGGCTCGCAGCACTCGGACATTATCAAAGCGAACGTTACACCATCGACCTCCTACAGCGCATTCTTCAGGAGCAATTCCCTACGCTCCGCACAGCGATGACAACGATTGACACCAATCCCATACAATATCTATAAGTCGCACAACGATTGTATCGTCGCAGCCCGAGCTTATATATAAGGAGTCTTCAGGATTTCTGCGTCTACTTATTATTATATGAGAGGTTGCACGACTCCTATAAATAGATATTGCACGGTAATTACATCGCTTTCGACAACGCAATAAAAATTCCACCATAATGGCAACAAAGAAAGACAACACTTCCGCAGACATGTCTGTAGAACAGAAGTTGAAAAACCTCTACTCTCTCCAGACTAAGCTCTCTGAAATCGACGAAATCAAGACGCTCCGTGGCGAGCTTCCCCTTGAAGTGCAAGACCTCGAGGACGAAATCGAAGGTCTCTCACACCGTCTCCACAAGTATGAGGAGGAAATCGAACACATCAAGGGCGACATTGCTCAGAAACAAGAAAGCATTAAGGAAGCGCAAGCCATGATGACGCGCTACCAAAGCCAACTTGAGGACGTGCGCAACAACCGCGAATACGACAACCTCTCAAAGGAAATCGAATTCCAAAGCCTCGAAATTGAGTTGCTTCGCAAGAAGATCAATGATGCAGAGCGTTTAATTAACCTCAAGACGGGCGATCTCGAGAAGGGTCGTGCAGCACTTGAAACTCGTCAACAAGATTTGGATCAAAAGAAAGCTGAGCTTGACGAAATCGTAGCCGACACCAAGGCTGATGAAGAAAAGCTCCGCGAAAAAGCTAAGGCCATCGAGACCACCATCGAACCTCGTTTGCTCACAGCTTTCAAGCGCATCCGCCAAAGCTCACGCAATGGTCTCGGCATCGTTTACGTACAACGTGATGCTTGCGGTGGTTGCTTCAACAAGATTCCACCTCAGCGTCAGCTCGACATTCGCATGCGCAAGAAGATTATTGTGTGCGAATACTGCGGTCGAATCATGATTGACCCCGAACTTGCAGGTGTGAAGATTGAGCGTCCCGAAGAAAAGCCAAAGCGCCGTGTTTCTCGTCGCAAGAAGACAGAAGAAACTGAAGGATAATCTCCTCAACTGGTAGATATATGCACTACTT
>JABZGM010000015.1 GCA_015259235.1 Alloprevotella sp.
GTGTGCTGCAAATACAGCGTCATTTCGCCTAGTTTTAAGAAAACTCCTTCCAAAAAGCAGTCCTTCTATTAACATTTCAGATGCCAGATAACGGGGCTTTTATTTGGATTCTTTAATCAATTCATAAGACTAGACAGGGATTAGCCCATTGCATTACCTAGAATTTCCGGAAGACCAGGCGATGATGATCAGTGGTGAGTGTCATTTCTTCGTCCGTGAGGAGCAGGACACGATAGCGCATGGGAAATTCGGTGATGCCATAAGCCTTGAGGTCAGCTTTATGAGTGGAGTCGATGAGGATATCTTGCTGGCTCACACGATTCATTAAATAGCCTTTGGTGAGGATAAGGCTATCTCCTCGATGGGAGAAACGCGCAACTACGCCGCCAGAATACTGCACCTCCGTGATAGGAGAATGAGTGTAAGATTTTAATTGCAGGAGATCGAGTTGGAAACTCCAGTAGGTGCGCTCAGCTTTTACGGATTTTCCATCGTACTCCATCAGTTGCCAATGACCATCTAGTTTGCCATTACGAGGGAGTTTGTCGCAACTCACCACGGAGCATGTAAGAAATAGCATCAGCATCAAGCCGATGGAAAGGGAAGAGCGTAGCAAGAAAGTGGTGAAATGTCTGAAAGAAATCATAGAAGTTGGGAAAGCGAGGTGAACGATGTCGTTTTTTCCTGTTTATTTACCAAACAGTCTAATGCCGAAACCAAGCATAAAGCCTAAGCGATTGCCCAGTCTTTTACCAAAGTCTGCGCCGATGGCAGCGGTGGAGTAGCAGCGACCGTGGAGTTTGCCGCGAGTGAAGTTACCGCCTTCCCAGCGCACTTCGGCAAGCAGCGAATGTTGGTGTTGCAGGTCATCGAAAGGCTGAGCATAAGTGCCCCAACTCTTTAGATGCGTATAGAGCAAACGATAACACAGGTGGGAGAAGGGCTGTCCAGATATACCGATGTGTTCAGCACGGAAGCGATTGGCAGGGAAAATCAAACTCTTATTTCCATCATATAGCGGAGAGGCAAAGAGCGCGTTTCCCATCGCCATGCCATAGTGTTGCCAACCGGCATACAGACCATGGTTATAGTAGCTGTCGATGCCGCTCACTTGGTCGGGGATTTCGTGTGTGTGATCGTGGTAAACAGGACCACTTTGATAGTCCATTCTAGTGATTTCGCCCACCAATTTCTCCACCCATCGATTGTGTGGAAATTGGATTTCGAGCCCTAGGAGTCCATCTAACCATCCATACTCGTCGAAGGCTTGACTGTCGTCTTCAAAGTAGTGGTCGTAGTAGAGGCGCGCTTGCCAATCTCCTTGTGCACGATAGCGCAAGGACGCTCGCCACGCACCAATCGTGTTGCCCGAAGCATTGGCATATCCTTCGCCATCAGTGGGATCACCACCGCCTTTGCCGATGAAGGCAAACAGATAGTCTGAGGGACGCTCTGGCATTTTGAGTGGAGCAGAGTTGAAGTGGTGAATACTTCCGCCGAAAGTGTTTGCCATTTCCAGACCTCCGATGAACTCCCAGCGTGAGTTGTCGGTGCCGATGCGCAGATACCCTGACTTTTCATAGTATTTTACCTCAGTGGCAAAACGTCCTCCCACAGGAGCCATGCGACGCTCTTGCCAATTACCGTCTTGCAGCCAGCCATAAGCCACATGTCCACGCAAGGCAAAGGCACTGTGGGCACCACCGATGCGCCACCAGCGCGGCATTTGCCAAGAGAGAGTGAGGGGCTGCATGGCATTACTCCCTAAAGCAAAAGCACCCGTAGACAATGCTGCATCATTGAGAGGCGTGTCGTGAGCGCGAGTGCCAAAGGCAAAGCGAGAAGCCCCCTTGTCGACCGCAAGTAGCACGTCCTGTGCACGTACATTGTTGTCCAAATCACGGTTGGTGGTGAGGGTGGCTCCGTAGCGCAGGGACCATCCATGTCCCAAATCTCGTGGGCGATCGTAGACCCCTATCAGAAGAGTAGGGTGGTGTCCTTCCACACTTAAAGACCCCCATCGGTTGGCAGTGAACCAAAAAGGTTGTAAATTACTTTTCCCTGCAGTGGCAATCCCTTCGACTTGCACCATCATAGAGGAATCTGGGAGTTCGGGTCGCTCAAAATTTTGAGCGAGTGCATTTCCTAAGGTAGTGGAAATCAATATGCAAAGAGAAAAGAAACGATTGAAAAGCATAAAGAAATAGGCATCAGCAGGAGAAAGGTCAGTGCTTTAGAAGGTGTCGAACAGAGAGTTGACGTGATTGCGCAGATTGACCATTTGTTTCTGGAAAGGTTCTAGTGCACGCAGCAACATGTTGGATTGCACCGACGAAGTGGGAGGGGTGACCAACGCTTTTTCGTTGATGATGGCTCGAAGTCCAGCTGGCACAAGTTCTACATTGATGCGCGCTGTTGTGTCATAGGGATCTCCATCGCAGTGCGCCGGACCCGCTGAAGTGCGTTCGATGCAAAGGCGTTTGGTGCGATAGATCTTCACGTGTGAGTTATTGGGCAGTGTGCGTTGGAAAAGTTGCATTGCCACAATGGGAGCTTCCAACATGCTAAAAGGTTGTAGCACGATGACGTCTAGCAATCCATCTTTCATCGATGCATCAGGTGCAATGTAAGCATTGTTGCCATATTGCGAGGCATTGGCGCAGGCAATCAAGAAAGCGTCAATTTCTTGCATTTCTCCTTCTTCTTCTCCGCCAATGTAGATGCGATAGGTCTCGGGCTTGTAGCGTAGCCCATCAACGAGTGTTTTTTCCAAATAAGTTTTCAAACCGCGTGAGCCAGACTCTGCAAATTTCAGGCTGATAAAGGCATCGAATCCCACGCCACAGGTGCAAAAGAAAGGTTTATCATTGATTAAACCATAGTCTAACTCCGTCATCACGTTGGCATTGATCACATCGAGCGCTTTTTCTATGTCCATAGGGATGAGCAGATGTCGTGCCAGTCCGTTGCCGCTTCCAGAGGGCACAATGGCGAGTGCCGTATTGGTGTGCACCAAAGAGCGTGCCACCTCATTGACCGTGCCGTCTCCACCCACAGCTACCACGATGTCCACTCCATCTTCTGCAGACTGGCGCGCAATCTCCACCGCGTGACCTGCATATTCCGTGTAGCGGATTTCGACAGCGAAACGTTGGGCGTCGATGCGTCGCTCAATGGCTTTGACCACTTTGCCTTTGCGAGTGGTGCCAGAAATGGGGTTGATGATGAAAAGAATGCGCTGAGCCATAGAAGAAAAGGAATTGATGTATCTGCAAAGATAGTTGAAACTTTAGAGTTTGTGGGTAAAGAAGAGGATGAAAAACGATGAAAAGGCATTTTTTCATACAAATGTTGCACACTTGTTGGGATAAATGTGTAACTTTGCAACCCAATAGAAATAACGAAATAAGATGGAAGTACTGAAAAGTGGGTTCATCTGATGCGAAATGCAAGTCGTAATGTCGCTTCAAAATCCACTTTCCTGTAGTCCGCTATGCACAAAACCAATGGATATTCTTCACGAACGCTTATCTAAGTTTACTCTCCCTGATGAGGTGAGAAAGCAAGGTCTTTATCCCTATTTCCGCGAAATCGAAGGGAAGCAAGGCACAGAAGTTGAAATGGACGGTCATCACGTCATTATGTTGGGATCTAATGCCTACACTGGTTTGACGGGAGACGAACGTGTCATTGAGGCAGGTGTGCAGGCCATGCGCCGTTATGGAGCAGGCTGTGCGGGTAGCCGTTTCTTGAATGGTACGCTCGACCTTCATGTAGAATTGGAAAAAGAACTCGCTGAGTTTGTGGGTAAGGACGAAGCCCTCTGTTTCTCCACTGGGTTTACGGTGAACAGTGGTGTGATTCCTGCACTCCTTGGTCCTCACGACTATGTGATTTGCGACGATCGCGACCATGCTTCTATCGTAGACGGACGCCGTTTGTCGATGGCAAAACAGTTGCGCTATAAGCACAACGATATGGAGGATTTGGAGCGCAAACTCCAAAAGTGTGAAGAGAATGCCGTGAAACTCATCGTTGTGGATGGTGTTTTCTCTATGGAAGGTGACCTCTGCGATTTGCCCAAAATCATTGAGCTCAAAAAGAAATATGGAGCTACGGTGATGGTGGATGAAGCACACGGTGTTGGTGTCTTCGGTCGCCAAGGTCGTGGTGTTTGCGATCACTTCGGACTCACCGATGATGTGGATCTCATCATGGGAACATTCTCTAAGAGTTTAGCTTCCATTGGTGGCTTCATCGCTGCCGACAGTGCCATCATCGACTATCTTCGTCACACAGCGCGCACCTACATCTTCTCTGCTTCTAACACGCCAGCCGCAACGGCTTCTGCACTCGAAGCATTGCGCAGCTTGAAGCGCGAACCCGAACGCCTAGAAGCACTTTGGGAAGTGACCAACTATGCACTGAAACGTTTCAAAGAAGAAGGTTTTGAAATTGGCGACACTGAGAGTCCTATCATTCCGCTCTATGTGCGCGATCTCGAAAAGACTTTTGCAGCCACTGCTATGGCATTTGAAGCCGGAGTTTTCATCAATCCCGTGGTGCCTCCTGCTTGTCATCCCACCGATACTCTCGTGCGCATCGCCCTTATGGCAAATCACACACACGAACAAGTGGATCGTGCTGTGGCAGCGCTTGTGGGCGTGTTCCGCAAGTTGGAAATCATCAAATAAATCTTCGACATCGAAGCAGAGAAAACTGTCATTGAAGGTGCTGTTGGTGGATAAAACCGACAAGGAACTTCAATTCTGTCTATTCTCTCTTACGATGTTTCATCGATATCTCATCGCTCTCGTCATCTCTTTAGGGATAGGCGAGAGCGATGTTTTTTATGGTGCTGGGCATTCGGTCCTTGCTTGAGTGAGACATTAGGGGAAGAGGGCGTGAATAGGGCTTGGGACAGAGAAACAACAAGTCATTCAGTTACAACGCTGCGCGCAAGGTTAGCAGCGATTTTGCACAGTCGGAACACGCAAAAGACCCTCGTTTTATAAGTCGTCTTAGCAATTACGCCATTTTTATTTGTTGCTATGCCCAAAAAATCGTACATTTGCCCCTAGAAAAGGGCAATCATCGGTTCTATTTTACATGTGCTTCATGGATAATCCGCACGTCGAGACAAAACCTTGGTGCCCCATAAACCAATATATCTCCAACATCTCATCGAGCTTCGCATAGCAGTTTTTCGATTCTCATGGAAAATCCCACCCATCTTCTCAATCTCGCAGCTGACAATATTCGCACCCTTGCCGTAAGCATGGTTGAACGTGCCAAATCTGGACACCCTGGTGGTGCCATGGGCGGTGCTGACTTTATCAATGTCCTCTTCAGCGAATTTCTGACCTTCGACCCTGAACGCCCAACTTGGGAGTGTCGCGACAGATTCTTCTTGGATCCAGGACACATGTCGCCCATGCTTTATGCACAACTTGCGCTCATCGGTCGCTATTCTATTGAAGAACTCATGTCGTTCCGCCAATGGGGCTCTGCCACTCCTGGTCACCCAGAAGTGAACTTTGAACGTGGTATTGAGAATACTAGTGGTCCGCTCGGACAAGGTCACACCTTTGCTGTTGGTGCAGCTATCGCAGCTAAGGCACTCTATGCGCGTACGGGCAACAAGGGATTCCAGAAGGAACGCATCTATGCTTACATCTCCGATGGAGGGGTGCAAGAAGAAATCTCTCAAGGTGCAGGTCGTTTGGCTGGTCATCTCGGTTTGGACAACCTCATCATGTTCTTTGATGCCAACGAAATCCAGCTTTCTACACCTACTGCAGATGTGATTTCAGAGGATACCGCGATGAAATATCGCGCTTGGAACTGGAATGTGCTTGAAATCGATGGTAACGATCCAGAACAAATTCGTCAAGCTCTACGTGCAGCCAACGAAGAAGATGCCCGTCCTACACTTATCATTGGTCACACGGTGATGGGTAAGGGATGCCGCCAAGCTGATGGTAGCAGCTACGAACGCGACTGCCGCACACACGGTGCTCCTCTCGGTGGAGACGCTTATGTGAACACAGTGCGCAACCTTGGCGCAGATCCTGAGCAACCTTTCGTCATTCGCCCCGAAGTCGCTGAACTTTATGCTAAGCGTAAAGAAGAACTTAAGGCTATCGTAGCAGAACGCTATGCAGAAGAAAAGGCTTGGGCAGCTGCAAACCCCGAAAAAGCGAAGCTCTTGGCAGATTGGTGGGCACAACGCTTGCCCAAAATGCCTTGGAAAGAATTGCAACAAAAGAGCAATGGTCCCACTCGTAATGCTTCGGCTGAGTGCTTGGCTATGCTTTCTGAGCAAATGGGCAACATGATTGTGTCATCTGCCGACTTATGCAACTCAGATAAGACCGATGGTTTCTTGCGTCATACCACAGAAATCAAGCGCGACGACTTCTCCGGTGGTTTCCTACAAGCTGGTGTGAGCGAACTCACCATGGCTTGTGTCTGCATCGGTATTGCACTCCACGGAGGTATGCAAACGGCTATGGGTACATTCTTTGTCTTCTCTGACTACATGAAGCCCGCTATCCGTATGGCTGCCTTGATGGAACTCCCTGTGAAGTTCGTGTGGAGTCACGACGCCTTCCGCGTTGGCGAAGACGGTCCTACCCACGAACCTGTGGAACAAGAAGCCCAAATCCGCTTGATGGAGAAACTCCAAAACCATTCTGGTCGCGATTCTGTGCGTGTATTGCGTCCTGCCGACGTACATGAGACTACAGTTTGCTGGCAAATGGCAATGGAAAACTTGGATACGCCCACTGCACTCATCCTCAGCCGCCAAAATGTCAAGGACTTGCCCGAAGGTACCAACTACGAAGGTGCACATCGCGGAGCTTACACCGTGATTCGTGAAGAAAATCCTGATGTCATCCTGATTGCTAGCGGTTCGGAAGTATCTACTTTGGTTGCTGCTCACGAACTTCTCCTTGCAGAAGGCATTCGTGCCAACGTGGTGAGCTGTCCTTCTGAACAATTATTCCGTCACCAAGATGAGGCTTATCGCGAAAGCGTAATCCCCGCAGCTGCAAAGAAATTCTTCCTCACCGCAGGTCTTCCCGTGGTCTTTGAAACCCTCTGTGCTGGCAACGGTCATATCTATGGTTTGAATCACTTCGGTCATAGTGCACCTTTCACAGTGCTTGACGAGAAATTTGGTTTCACCCCCGAAAACATCTTCGGTGAAGTGAAGCAATATCTTGCACGATAACGCCACTAAGCACGAGCGGAAATGACAAGACTTCTCTATAGAGAGGTAGGCATTTCCGCTCGTTGCTTTGTGTTTTTTACCCCTTTTGCGTAAAGTTGCGAACTTTGGCGTAATACCCCTTATGTCGCTTCTCCATAGTGCAGAAGCGTTGAAAGATTTATAGACAACAACACGTATCCCCCCTTATTTCCATGACTAAAATAGGTTTGGCCTCAGATCATGCAGGCTTTGAGCTCAAGACTTTTGTGAAGCAATATCTCGCAGAGCACAACATCGAATATGTAGACTACGGCACAGATAGTGAGGCATCTTGCGATTATCCAGACTATGCCCATGCATTGGCTGCAGGGTTAGCAAATGGCGAGTGCACTCGTGGCATCGCAGTGTGCGGCAGTGGCGAAGGCATCTCCATGAGTCTCAACAAGCACCAACACGTTCGTGCAGCTTTGGTGTGGATGCCCGAGATTGCTCACATGACGCGCTTACATAATGATGCCAATGTCTTGGTGATGCCAGGTCGCTACATCGACACCCAGATGGCGTCTGCCATCATGGACGAATTCCTTAATACAGCTTTTGAAGGTGGTCGCCACGAAGCTCGTGTCGCCAAGATTGCGGTGCCTAAATAGTGCATTTTTCTGCGAATAAGTGGCGAAAAGTATAAGAGTACGACAAAAAAGTTTGTCGGAACTTGGTATAATCCACTGAAAATTATTACCTTTGCAATCAATTTGAACTATAGCCCTCAACAATAACTCAAAACAAGGAACAGATGACCAAAGCAGACATCGTAAGGGAGATTGCCAAAAAGACTGGCATTGAGAACGCAACTGTGCTTGCTTCCGTAGAAGCATTCATGGAAACGGTGAAGGAGTCGCTCGCGAAAGAAGAAAACGTATATCTGCGTGGATTCGGCAGCTTCATCCTCAAGAAGCGTGCAGCTAAAACAGCTCGCAATATTTCAAAGAATACGACTCTCATCATTCCCGAACACAATATTCCTGCATTTAAGCCTGCCAAGACTTTTGCAGAGATGATTAAGAAATAATGCAACGCTGTGAGTGGACTGCGAGATGCCCCGTGTTTCTCGTATTCCGTAGAGATTTTGATTTTCTCTTGGGGAAGTCTTAAAGCTCTCTCACAACGATCTCTCGTATATTCATTAACTAGTTAAAATCAACCATCATGCCTAACGGAAAGAAAAAGAAGAGACATAAGATGTCTACCCACAAGCGCAAGAAGCGTCTGCGCAAGAACCGTCATAAGAGCAAGTAAGCTCTCGTCATGACGGCTGGAAAGTTAAAAGTCAATGTGGCTTCGCCCTGCGAAGGTGCTGGCTTTTAACTTTTCTGTTTTACTGACAACTTTGTAACTGTGGCGTGGTCCCACTCATCTTATACAACACTTGTTGAGATGCTACTATTGTTCCAGAGGAGCAAGTAGGCGTGGCGTCTCTGCCACACAACCACAACCCATCATCATGACTAGCGAAGTTATCGTCGATGTCCAGAAGAGCGACATTTCGATTGCCCTGCTCGAAGACAAGCGTCTAGTAGAGTTTCAAAAAGAAGGACGATCGGAGCAGTTCGCTGTGGGCAACATCTACTTAGCAAAAGTTCGGAAAATCATGCCCGGACTCAATGCTTGCTTCGTGAATGTCGGATATGAGCGCGACGCTTTCCTCCATTATCTCGATCTTGGAGTGAGGTATCGCCAATTTGAACATTATCTAAGTCTGATCAAGGGGGGGAAACGTAAACCCCTTCCCCTGAATAAAGTGCCTCGCCAGCCCAATACCGAAAAAGATGGGCAGATACAGAACACCGTATCCGTAGGGCAAGAAGTGCTTGTTCAGATCGTCAAAGAACCCATCTCGACCAAAGGTCCGCGTCTCACGTGTGAGATTTCCTTTGCCGGCCGCTATTTGGTGCTCATCCCCTTCACCGACAAGGTGAGTGTATCGACCAAAATCAAAAGCGATGCAGAGCGCGCGCGTCTCAAACAGCTCATCCATAGCATCAAACCTAAGGGATTTGGCGTCATCATCCGCACTGTAGCGGAAGGGCGTCGCGTTGCCGAGCTTGACCAAGAATTGCGCATCCTCGAAAGCCGCTGGGAAAGCACCATTGCCAACATACAGCAGGCTGATGCTTTGGAAAAAGCAACACTGGTCTACGAGGAAACGAGCCGTACCGTTGGACTCCTCCGAGATTTGTTCAACCCTTCTTTCTCCAGCATCCACATCAACGACAAGAATGTCTATGAAGAGGTGCGTGACTATGTCACACTGATCGCACCAGAAGCCAAAGACATTGTGAAGCTCTACAAAGGCAACGTGCCGATTTTTGACAATTTCTCTGTGACCAAACAGATTAAATCGTCGCTCGGTCGCACGGTAACGTATAAGCATGGCGCCTATATGATCATCGAGCACACAGAAGCCTTGCACGTGGTGGACATCAACTCTGGCAATCGCAGCAAGAGTGTCGAAGGACAAGAAGTCAATGCCCTGGATGTTAACCTCGGAGCAGCCGACGAACTTGCACGACAACTCCGATTGCGCGACATGGGCGGCATCATTGTCGTTGACTTCATTGACATGGCACAACCAGAGAATCGCCAACAGCTCTATGAGCGTATGGTGGAGAATATGAAGAAAGACCGTGCCCGTCACAACATCCTCCCACTTTCCAAGTTTGGTTTGATGCAAATCACCAGACAGCGTGTGCGTCCAGCTATGGATGTCAAAGTGGAAGAAGAATGTCCCTCATGCGCTGGCACAGGAAAAATCAAATCGTCTTACCTCTTCACAGACGCGTTGGAGGGTAAGATTAGAATGATCACAGAAGACTTAGGCATCAAGAAGTTCCGACTTCACGTTCACCCATTCGTTGCCGCCTACATCAACCAAGGTTTCATCTCTTTGCGTCGTCGTTGGCAATTCCACTATAGCCGCGCCCTCAAGATTATCCCTGATCAGAGTCTCGCTTTCCTCGACTACAAATTCATCGACCAAGACGGTCAAGAAATTGATATGCACGAAGAGAGAGAAAATCAATAATAGCGCAACGAACCGAACAAATGACTGCAGACCGCGTCTCAGTTCCCTTATAGCAAGATACAAAAGAGTTGGTGCACCTCAACAGGGCATCAACTCTTTTTTGTGCCTTATTCCTCCGTGCTTTGTTGGTTATTCGCAGCCTTTGTTGTAACTTTGCTCTCAACAACCCCCTCACCATTTACCCCATTATGATAGATTTCTCTAAGCTCGCCGAGCAATATAAGCATGAGCTCCTCGATCAAGTCATTCCCTTTTGGATGAATCATTCCATCGACACCCAATTTGGTGGTTTTCTCCACTGTCTCGAACGTGATGGCAGTGTGTTTGACACCGATAAATTTGTGTGGATGCAAGGACGCGAAGTGTGGATGCTCTCCAAACTCTACAACACGGTCCATGAACCTACGGTTTCTGCTGAAACGCGTCAGCAATGGTTGGACGCAGCTATCCAAGGTGCTGAGTTTCTCAAGAGCAAAGCGCACGATGGCAACCTGAATTTCTACTTCTCACTCGACCGTGAGGGGCATCCCCTTGTGGAGCCTTATAACATCTTCTCCTATACCTTTGCTGTCATCGCCTTCGGACAGTTGGCGCTTGCCACGGGCAACGAAGAATATGCCGACATCGCTCGTCGCACCTTCGACATTGTCCTCTCCAAAGTTGACAATCCCAAAGGGCGTTGGAACAAGGCTGCTTCCGGTGCTCGCGCCATGAAGAGTTTCGCTCTCCCCATGATTCTTTGCAATGTAGCCCTTGAGATTGAGCATCTGCTCAGTCCTGACTTCTTGCAAGAGACTATGGAGACCTGCATTCACGAAGTGATGGATGTGTTCTATCGTCCCGAACTTGGACTCATCGTCGAGCATCTCAGCCTTGACAATGAACTAGTGGACTGCATGGATGGTCGCCTGATGAATCCAGGTCATGCTATTGAGGCTATGTGGTTCATCATGGACTTGGGTAAGCGTCTCAATCGTCCGGAACTCATCGAGAAGGCTTGTCAAATAGCCTTGGCAGAAGCCGAATATGGATGGGACAAACAGCATGGAGGTGTCTTCTACTTCATGGATCGTTTGGGATGTCCCCTCCAGCAATTAGAGTGGGATCAGAAGCTCTGGTGGGTGCACATCGAAACGCTCATTACGATGCTCAAGGGTTATCAACTCACCGGCAATGAAAAGTGCTTAGCTTGGTTTGAACGCGTGCACGAATACGTGTGGTCGCACTTCACCGATGCAGAGTATGGCGGAGAGTGGTTTGGCTACCTCAATCGTCAAGGGGAAGTTCTGCTCACACTCAAGGGCGGAAAGTGGAAGGGTTGCTTCCATGTGCCCCGTGGTCTCTTGCAGTGCTGGACCATGTTGGAAGAAATCGCACAACGATAGTCACAGATTCTCTTCCTCATCATGGAAGACCTTCTCCCTTTCGGACAATAACCAAACATCTGTTCAGGTTCTAATAACCGATTGAGGTGAAAAGAACAACGGAGTGTTTATCTCGTGATAAACACTCCGTTGTTGCATATAAGAGCTACTTTTCTGCTATGGTCAGCGTCATAAAAGCGCCATAGTGAGACTATTCTTCGCCAGCGTCGGTGAGATCGCCGTCTGTGTCGGGATTACCTGGAGTAAGTTCAATACCCTTCATGGCAGCCACGAGTTTTTCGGTGATTTCTTCACAGAGTTCGGGGTTGTCGGTGAGCACGCGCTTCAAACCTTCGCGCCCTTGACCGAGACGAGTTTCTCCGTAGCTGTACCAAGAACCACTCTTCTTGATGATGCCATATTCTACACCGAGGTCGGCGATTTCACCCAAGCGAGAGATACCTTTACCGAATGCCATTTCAAATTCGCAGCGTTGGAAAGGAGGAGCCACCTTGTTCTTCACTACCTTCACACGAGTGATGGCACCAATGGGCGTTTCGCCATCCTTGATCACGCTTGCACGGCGGATGTCGAGACGCACACTAGCATAGAACTTCAGTGCGTTACCGCCGGTAGTGGTTTCGGGATTACCAAACATCACACCGATCTTCTCGCGTAGTTGGTTGATGAAGATACAAGTGGTGTTGGTCTTAGAGATGGTAGCTGTGATTTTGCGCAAAGCCTGGCTCATCAAGCGAGCTTGAAGTCCCACCTTGTTGTCGCCCATGTCGCCTTCGATTTCCGCCTTAGGCGTGAGGGCAGCCACAGAGTCAATGACGATGATGTCGATGGCAGAAGAGCGAATCAACTGGTCGGCAATTTCCAAGGCTTGCTCACCGTTGTCGGGCTGAGAGATGTAGAGATTGTCGATGTCTACACCAAGTTCTTTGGCGTAGAAGCGGTCGAAAGCGTGTTCTGCATCGATGAATGCCGCAATGCCTCCGCGCTTTTGTGCCTCCGCGATGGCATGGATGGCAAGCGTGGTCTTACCAGAGGATTCGGGACCGTAGATTTCGATGATGCGACCGCGAGGATAGCCACCGACTCCCAACACATGGTCGAGACTGATGGAGCCTGTAGGGATTACCTCCACGTGTTCCACTTCTTGGTCGCCCATTTTCATGATAGACCCTTTACCGAAGTCCTTTTCGATTTTGGACATTGCAGCCTGCAATGCTTTGAGTTTATCCGAACTATTGTCGGAGAGTAGTATTTCCTTTTTTGCCATTATATAATGTAAATGGGGGAATATTTATGGGATAAATGTGATGCGTCACGTTGACTTACTGCAAAGATACGATTTACTCTGGCAATTTTCGTCATTCGACTCCGAAAAAACTCGAAACTTCGGCGAGGTATTGTCCTATTTTTTCTCACTTTTCTTTGGGCAGCGGAGGTAATGGCGTCTTCTTTGCGGTGTCTGGTTGCTATCGTCGGAGAGGCGTGGGCAACTATTTGTGCGATTGCATCAAATTGAGCTTCATCTGATAATATGCCACGCTCATGTCGAGATAGTGTTGGTGAGGATTCTCGAAGCGTTGTTCCTCAGTCCAAATTTCATTTTGGAGCTGTTGCTGCACATATTGGCGAATCTCTACTAGTTTAGGTAACTGTGCCACCAATTTTCCATCGCGGAAGAGGGGTTGCAAGAGTGGACGGAAAGTACAGTTGGAGAAGGTGCGCACCTGCCAAGGCTTTTCGGGAGCGATGTAGGCGAAGTCTTCGCCATCCTTGGGAGTCTCCCCAGCGTTGGTGATGAGATCGGCGATGGATGCTCCCTTTTCGGAGTAAACACGGTAGAGCTGTTTGACGCCCGGATTCGTGATTTTTCCTACATTCTCAGAGAGTTTAATCTTAGGCACGAAGGTATCGCCGTGTTTGATGGCTGCGAGTTTGTAGACTGCGCCAAATTTTGCATCGCTGTAGGCAGTGATGAGACGTTCGCCCACACCATAGCTGTCGACACAGCCACCTTGTGCAATGATAGAGGTGATGGTGCGTTCGTCGAGACTGTTGGATGCCATGATTAAGCAATCTTCCAGACCTGCTTCATCGAGCATCTTGCGCACCTTCTTCGATAGATAAGCCATATCGCCCGAGTCAATGCGGACACCTTTCAAACGCTGTCCTTTGGGATGCAGCACTTCACGTGCCACCTTGATGGCAGTGGGTACGCCCGACTTGAGCGTGTCGTAGGTGTCTACGAGGAAGACAGAGGCATCTCCGTAAATCTCGGCATATCGCTTGAAAGCATCGTATTCTCCATCGAAAAACATGACCCAACTGTGTGCCATTGTGCCCACTACAGGGATGTCAAACAACTGACCTGCAAGCACGGTGGCAGTGCTATGTACGCCGCCAATGTATGCCGCACGTGCACCATAAACCGCTGCATCCACATTATGCGCGCGACGTGCTCCCATGTCTGCCACACTACGCCCTTTAGCCGCCCGCACAATGCGGTTTGCCTTTGTAGCAATAAGGCTTTGGTGGTTGATTTGCGTGAGCAAGAAAGTCTCAATGAGTTGGGCTTCAATGATGGGTGCTGTCACGGTCATTAGTGGTTCGTTGGGATAAATGACCGTACCTTCTGCGATGGCATCAATGTTACCGGTGAAAGAGAAGTTGGCAAGATATTGGAGGAAAGGTTCAGAAAAGAGCTGCAATGAGCGCAAATACTCCACATCTTCCGAAGAAAAATGAAGTTGCTCAATGTATTCTGCGATTTGTTCCAATCCAGCAAAGATGGCGAAACCACCTTGATCGGGAATTTGACGGTAAAACACATCAAATACCACTTCTGTATCTTTTCTGCCTTCCTCGAAATAACCATTTGCCATGGTGATTTCATAGAGGTCGGTGAGGAGGGCAATGCTGCGTTTATTGAAGGTTGTTGGTAACATAGTTTTTTCTTTGGAGGTTTATCGTGGAACTAGTGGAAACGTTCGATTTGATGTTTCGTCATAAATTCATTGAGGGCAGTGCCTCCGTCAATAGAAGCGATGCCTTCCATGAACACTTGTGCATCAGGACGCACTTTAAGTACGTTTCTCAGAGTTTCGAGTACACAATAGTCACCTGCGATGCCACATACCACCACTTTACCCGATTGGAGCAAGGCGAGTTCTTCTGGGGAGGGTTGTGCAAAGGCACCATATTCTTCTTGGTCGCGGTTGGCTCCCTTGGTCACAAAAGTGGGATGTAGCGAGGGTAGGAGGGCAGAATCCATCAAACTTTCTGCCAAAGCTACGCCACGGCTATACTGCACGCAGTGGACGGGCCATTGACCACCTTGAGGTTGGAAGGAGCAGTGATCGAGGGGATGCCAATCTAGGGTGAAGGTGACGCGCGCCACTTTTCCACTTTTCAGTAGACTAGCGATGTTTTCCACGGCACATTCTCCTTGAGGCACGTAGAGCGCACCTTCAGGATGGCAAAAATCATGTTGGCAGTCCACGACAATGAGGTGGATATCAGAAGAGTTGAGGGGTAAAGAAGACATGAGGTTGTGTTTTTGAAGAGCAAATCACTAAGGCGTACAGTAAGAAGTTGCAACAGCAGCCTATATTTCGTGCGATGTACTTGTTGACAAGAGGGTTTAGTTCTTAGCAAAGGTACTACTTTTTGGTGGGAAAACCTTAGCTTTGTGCTCGAAAAAGCTAGAGCGTGTGCTTTCTTTTACACAAAGTATAATCCCCACTATTTTCTAGAGAGAAAATAGTGGGGATTTACTTGGGAAAAGAGCTCTAATTAGTGAGCTGCCATAAATTGGTCGAGGAAGCGCACGTCATTTTCAGAGAAGAGACGGAGGTCTTTCACCTGATATTTCAAGTTGGTGATGCGCTCTACACCCATACCGAAGGCATAGCCTTTATAGACGGTGGAGTCAATGCCATTAGCTTCGAGTACAGCAGGGTCCACCATGCCGCAACCGAGGATTTCTACCCAGCCAGTGTGCTTGCAGAATCCGCAACCGTCACCACCGCAGATGTTGCACGAAATGTCCATTTCTGCAGAAGGTTCGGTGAAGGGGAAGTAGGAGGGACGCAAACGAATCTGAGTATCAGGACCGAACATCTCACGTGCGAAGGTGAGCAGCACTTGTTTCAAGTCGGTGAATGATACATCTTTGTCGATGTACAAGCCTTCCACTTGGTGGAAGAAGCAGTGTGCACGTGCAGAAATCGCCTCATTGCGATACACGCGTCCAGGGCAGATGACACGGATAGGGGGCTTGGTGTGCTCCATCACGCGGCTTTGCACGCTAGAAGTGTGAGTGCGGAGAATCACATCGGGATGGGCTTCGATGAAGAACGTGTCTTGCATGTCGCGCGCTGGATGATCTTCGGCAAAGTTCATAGAACCAAACACGTGCCAGTCGTCTTCTACTTCAGGACCATCGGCGAGTGAGAAGCCCATGCGAGCAAAAATGTCGATGATTTCTTGTTTTACGACCGAAAGAGGGTGACGCGTGCCCAATGCAATGGGGTAGGGCGTGCGAGTGAGATCGAGATGTGAGTGATCTTCTTCGGTGGTGGCTAGCTCCGCTTTGAGGTCGTTGAAGCGAGTTTGGAGCGCATCTTTTAATTGGTTGATGTGCACACCTACTTCGCGCTTTTGTTCAGCAGCTACATTGCGGAAATCCGCCATGAGTTGGTTGATGAGACCTTTTTTGCTCAGGTATTTCAAGCGAAGTGCTTCGAGCTGTTCGTCATTTTGTGCAGAAAGGCTCGGCACTTCAGCGAGCAACTGCTTGATTTTCTCTATCATGATGTCAATTTTTATCGAGAAAGAGGGAGCAAAGCTCCGAATATGTAGTGAAGACTAAGACTAAAATCCAGAGAAAGAGTGGAGTGCCACAAATAAGAATGTGTGCTCCTTGGTGGGACTTGGGTCTAGTCTTTATATAAAGATGCTGAGGATGGGGAGAGATTAGTCAAGTTTCAGCACAGCAAGGAATGCCTTTTGAGGCACCTGCACGTTACCGATTTCCTTCATCTTCTTCTTACCGCGCTTTTGCTTTTCGAGAAGTTTGCGCTTACGGCTGATGTCACCACCATAACATTTGGCAGTCACGTCCTTACGCAGTTGTTTTACGGTTTCGCGTGCAATGATTTTCGCTCCAATGGCGGCTTGGATAGCGATGTCAAACTGTTGGCGCGGGAGCAATTCTTTGAGCTTTTCGCACATGCGACGACCGAAGTAGACGGAGTTGTCCACGTGCGTGAGCGTAGAAAGGGCATCCACGGGTTCGCCATTGAGGAGAATGTCGAGTTTAACGAGCTTTGAAGGACGGAATCCGATGGGGTGATAGTCAAATGAAGCGTATCCCTTGGAGATTGATTTGAGTTTGTCGTAGAAGTCAATCACGATTTCAGCCAGTGGCATATCGTAGTGGAGTTCAACACGGTCGCCCGAAACGTATTCTTGCTTGATAAGTTCACCGCGCTTGCCCAAACAAAGGGTCATGATGTTGCCAATAAAATCGGTGCGTGTGATGATGGAAGCACGAATATAAGGCTCCTCGATGTGGTCAATCTCCATAGCATCGGGCATACCAGCAGGGTTGTGCACCTCCTTCATTTCCATGTGCTTATCGTAGATGTTGTAGCTTACGTTGGGCACGGTGGTGATGACGTTCATGTTGAACTCACGGTCAAGGCGTTCTTGTACGATCTCCATGTGGAGGAGTCCGAGGAATCCGCAACGAAAACCGAAACCGAGTGCAACAGATGATTCGGGTTGGAAGGACAAAGACGCGTCGTTGAGCTGGAGTTTTTCCAAAGACGCACGGAGGAGTTCAAAGTCTTCTGTTTCGATTGGGTAGACACCAGCGAAGACCATGGGTTTTACTTCTTCAAAACCTTCGATAGCCTTGTCACAAGGATTTTCAACGGTGGTGATGGTATCACCCACTTTAACTTCTGTCGCAGTTTTAATACCGCTGACAATGTAGCCTACGTCGCCGCAAGAAAGCTCCTTCTTGGGAGAAAGTTCCATCTTGAGCACACCCACTTCGTCCGCCTTATATTGCTTGCCAGTATTGACAAAGATGACGTTTTCACCACTTTTGATAGAACCATTTACGATTTTGAAGTAGGCGATGATGCCACGATAGGAGTTAAAGACTGAGTCAAAAATCAGTGCTTGCAAGGGAGCATTGGGGTCACCCACGGGTGCGGGTATGCGTTCTACCACAGCGCGTAGAATATCGTCGATACCCTCGCCCGTTTTACCAGAAGCACGAATGATGTCTTCGCGCTTGCAGCCGATGAGTTCGATGATTTCATCTTCCACCTCTTCGGGCATTGAGTTGGGCATATCACACTTGTTGAGCACAGGAATGATTTCCAAGTCATGCTCAATGGCCATGTAGAGGTTAGAAATCGTTTGTGCCTGCACACCTTGTGTGGAGTCTACCACGAGCAAACAGCCTTCGCAGGCTGCAATGGAGCGGCTCACCTCGTAGGCAAAGTCGACGTGTCCTGGAGTGTCAATGAGATTGAGCACATAGTCTTGACCGTCCATCTTGTAGTTCATCTGGATGGCGTGACTTTTGATGGTGATACCGCGCTCTTTTTCGAGGTCCATGTCGTCGAGCATCTGACCTGCGGTCACTTTTATGGTTGACGTGCGTTCGAGCAAACGGTCAGCCAAAGTGCTTTTGCCGTGGTCAATGTGGGCGATAATGCAGAAATTACGGATATGCTTCATGAGCCTTGTTGAGATGTGAGGGTGGAAAAGTATAGAGTTGTTACTGAATACCAGCTATTTTGTGGGTTTGCAGCGAAAGTCGCCACGTGGGATGCTCCAGACAAAATGCCACGGTAGCAGCCATGATACGTTGATTTTCTTGAGCATCTCCTACATCGCAGGGTTGCACAAAGTGATGGTCTGCCTCGATGTCGGGATAAGTGGGAGGTGGTGTCCCATCGCACACTACTTTAAGTTCGTTGCATCGGGTGAGCACTGGAGTGGCATTGGATTCGAAGTGGTCTTTGGGCGAGAGTGTCACCCAGTCCACATTGTCAGGGAGGGGATGCGTGCCATTGGTTTCGACGGCTACAAACTTTCCTGCTTGGTGCAGTGCCTCCACTAGCGAGTGGGTGAGGAAAAGAGAGGGTTCCCCTCCTGTAATCACTACGTGATTGGCTGGATATTTCGCTACTTCTGCTACGATGTCTTCTTCTTTGCGCTGTGTACCATTTTCGTGTGAAGTGTCGCAAAAGGAACATCGAAGGTTGCAACCACTGAGACGCACGAACACTGCTGGGGTGCCTGTCCAGTAGCCTTCACCTTGGAGGGAGTAGAATATTTCGTTTATTTTCATTGGGGATAGACGCTTGTCATTTGCGCTTAGGTGTTAGCGACAGAGGAATAGTGTGTTTGGCAAGTTGGAACTTCCAGTTAAAGGTCTTTAGTAGCCTTAATGTATATTGAATCATGCTACCTATATAAAACAACTACACCATTATCCTAAGGTGGATTTCTGAGCTAACAACAAACACTGTGTCTAGAGTGCTGCGTCCTCGAAACCGGGCTTGACATAGACCGCAACGTTGCCTTCGCTTTCTTGGAACGAAACTTTATAGGCGTTGGGAATTTGGTCGCAAATCCAGCGTGCCATGTTTTCTGCTGTCGTATTGAAGTCTAAAATCTCATTGACATTGCGATGGTCCAATTTGTCTTGCACGCGCTGTTTGACGTGTGTGAAATCGACTACCATGCCATATTCGTTCAATTCTTCTGCACAGCAATACACAGTGACAATGCCGTTGTGACCATGAGGTCGCGTGCATTTGCTCTCATAGTCCAATTTGAGTTGGTGAGAGTAGGCAATTTCGATACGTTTGGAGATGTAATACATGGGCAATTTGAGCTGCGCATAGGGCAACCATCTGCAAAGATACTGATTTTGTGTGATATGAACAAACGCAAGGGACGCGCTTTCTATGGATTCTCTTTTGAAAGTATACAAAGGAGAGAAGGGAAGAGTGTTGCACTTCCATATTGATTTTACAAACCGTGCTACTCATAAGTGAAAACATTGCTTCTTGTCCTCTTTCATTTTCTTGTAGCATCTTGTTTCTTGTTTGTTTTCTTCTATTTTGCGTCTTATGAAATGTCTTTCTTTTTCGTGGCTTTGCTGTGGTAGTCTCAAGAGTTTGTGCAATGTATTCTTT
>JABZGM010000160.1 GCA_015259235.1 Alloprevotella sp.
CACAACACTGAAAGATGAATACGCTTCTCTTTCAGACGAGGCACTCACCAAAGCTCTCAATGAAGCTAATGCAGCTGTATTTGCTTCTGTGTCTTCAGCACCCAAAGAATTCCCTGCAACTCTCGCCAAGGTGGTGCTCAAGGTGAAGAATAACACATGGACTCACCGCGAAAAAGAATTCCGTGTCTATGACTATAAACCTTATTCTGATCCCAATAAGTGGAACGCAGATGAATTTGTGGGCACTGGCTATCAATTCAGTCCTCAAACAGGACCTACGGGTATCAGTGTGGAACGTGGAGAACCCGTCATGCTGTTTGTAGGTGCGCAAGCGCTGAAAGGCAACACGAGTCTTAAGGCTATGGTGTGCCCCGAAATGAACGTGACTGGTCCAACTTACAACCTTAAACCAGGCTTCAACTTGATAGTGTCTGACGAAAAAGGACATCTCTTTATCGACTACCGCATCACAAGCACATACACGAAACTAGCAAACATTCCTTCCATCCCCATTCACATTGAAGGCGGACGTGTCAATGGTTGTTTCGACATCACACGCGGTCACACCAACAAGGACTTTGAAGACATGGCAAGAACCATCTTCAAAGACCCTATTCTCCACTTGAAGAATAAATGGTATCAATTTAATGTGCACCTCAATGACGTGAAACGCGAACACAATGAATCCCTGCAAGGACTCAGAGGTGGCGCAAACTTTGTTTATGCCGATGGCGTGCCAGCAGGTGTTCAAGGCGTACTGCAGCGTTGGGACACTCTCGTAACAGTGGAACACAACCTCATGGGTATCGACCAATATCTCGATCGCTTCAACTGCATGCTCTCTGCATCAGCATCTTCTAAAGGTAACCCCTACGCCTCTACCTATGGTACATATTACCCTGGCACTGGCGACTACCTCAACCAGGCTAAGTTTACCCAAGGTTGGGAAAACGACGAAGGTGCTCCTATCTGGGTGGTGGCACACGAAACCGGACACATTCACCAAAAAGCCATCAACATGGCGGGTGACACGGAAATGTCTGTGAACTTCTTCTCACAAGTCTACTCTTGGTATCGTGGTAGCAACGTGGGTCGCGGTCGTCCGCTCTCTAACCCCATTGAGTCTTTCCACAAAGGTCAGTTCCGCGATGAATATGAGATTTGGATGCGCTCTCGCTTGTATTTCCAACTCTGGATGTACTATCAATTGCAAGGCCATCATCCCAACTTCTTCCCCGAAGTGTTTGCACGTCTGCGCAAAACTCCAATGAGATACTCCACTGACGAAAAGAATCCTATCAGCGGTTTGGAAAACTACTTGCGCTTTGCTATGGTCTGCTCTGACGTAGCTCAAGAAGACTTGAGCGAATTCTTCGATTTCTATGGCTTCTTCAAACCAGTGAAGAACCACAACACGGGTGACTATCACTCCAACTGGTTCACCACCACGCAAGCTGACATTGACAAGGCACTTGCGCACATGAGGAAATACCCTAAGGCTCACCCTGGTATCATCTTCATCGACGAACGCATCGAGAAACTTCCTGCCATCTATCCTGGAGCTCCTAAGGGCGCATTCCGCGTAGCAACTTCTCCTGATGCCACTCCAGCTGATGCGAAAGAGGTAGGTGACGTTGGTTTTGTACGCCACTTCACCAATGACAACGAAGCTCAGACCTACCAAACTAAGATCAGTGGCAACCACATCACTGTAGATCGCAAAAGCGGTAGAGGTGCAGTAGGCTTCAAGGTTTACGACTTGAAAGGTAAGTTGAAACGTGTGTCTAACACCTTCAAATTCGACATCCCTGCAGATCTCGTAAAAGCTGGCTACTTCATGACGATTGCTCATGGTAACGGTAAGGAATCTATTGCACTCGACCCCAATGGCGTAGCTAAGAACTTCGTACCTGAAGACAGAATTCTCACTGGCATCTCTTCTGTCACCGTAGATGAAGACAACAATGCTGCCACTGAAACTTACGACCTCACTGGTCGCAAAGCTGAAAAGGCGCAAAGAGGTGTAGTGATTGAGAATGGTAAGATTGTGATCAAGTAATCACTCATATCCCCCTTATATTGTACAAAGCGTCCTCGCGAAATTTTGATTCGCGAGGACGCTTTTCTTTATGCTCTTTTGAGTTGCTTATTGCATTCTGCATTGCTTATTGCATTCAGTGCCAAAACAAAATCTCCGAACAACGGAGATGCGCTGTTCGGAGAGAAGGTGTGATGAAGAACTCAACAGGTTCCTATCTTGTGAGAAATACTTTTTATCCGCAGTGGAAGAATTGTTCTACAAGACGCGCCATTTCTTTTGGTTTGTCTTGGAGTTCAGCACGCAAGGTGAGGTCGCTGTAATTGCGAAGCTCTTGTGCAATACCGTCAATCATGGCTGGCGAGAACACGTTTTGGGCTTCATAGACAGCGCGCTGTGCAAGAAGGCGGTCGGCAGAAGCCACACAACTATCGGGTAAAGTGGCAAGACCTTGCAGACGATCTGCATGTTCCGCAGCGTGGATGTTGACATCAACATAAGTCTGCTCAGCAACTTCTAGTGCATTGGGCATTTCAAAACCGTGTCGAGCAGCAACGCAGATGCCTGCAAGGAGTTGATAAACATCGGCAGAACCATCTCCATTTCTGATTTCCACCGTTTGTTTGAGAGACGTATCAACATTTTGCTGTGGTTCCAGCGGATTTGCCAAATGGCACATATCTGTTTTGGCAGTCCATCCGAGCGGTACGCGAATGAGCACAGAACGGTTGCGGTCGCCCCAACATACATTGGTAGGTGCTTCTTGATGTGGCACAAGACGGAAATAGGACGTAGGATTCTTGTTGCCAAAGGCTGTGAGACTGGGGGCTAAATCAATCAAACCTGCTATCATTCGGCGTGCATCGCTACTCAATTTGCCGCTAGTATCGAGCATCTTGTTGACGCCATTTTGCATGATGCGCATGTGGATGTGAAGTCCCGAACCCGCCTTCCCTGTGGTGATTTTGGGAGCGAAGGTGACATTGAGTCCTTCTTGATAAGCAAGATTGCGAATGATCCACTTGGCAACAACTAGTTGGTCGGCAGCTTGACACACGGGAACGGGCAAGAATTCGATTTCTCCTTGTTCATAGACCAAATCGTCTTGCACGAAATTTCCGACTTCGGAGTGACCATATTTGATTTGACCACCAGCACGGGCAATGTAGTCCATGCACTTCACACGGAAATCATTGGTTTTGGCGAAGGGTGCAGACTCGTGATACGCACGTTGGTCTACAGCCGGATACCGTTCTTCGTTGGGCTTAATGACGTAGTATTCCAATTCTCCCATCGCTTCAAAATCCATGTCCGTGGTTTCTTTGAAAGCGCGAGCGGCTTTGATGAGCGTTTGTTCGGGAGAAGAAGAAAGGGGCTGTCCATCTTTGTCGAAATAGGAACAGAGCAAGCAGAGTGTTGGGATTTCTGCAAAGGGATCCACAAAGGCGGTGGAGAAACGTGGCACGACATAGAGGTCACTGCTTCCAGCTTCGATGAAACGGAAAAGGCTGGAGCCGTCTACACGCTCTCCACAGGTGAGCACAGTGTCGAGATAGTGGTAGTCGGTGATGACGAAATTGAGCGTTTTGAGGCGTCCATCTCCTGCGGTGTAGAGGAAATTGAGCATTCTGATGCCGTTTTCGGCAACAAAACGTAGAATGTCTGCCTTTGTGAATGCACTTGTTGGCTTCTGAAGATAAGCCACCAAGGCGTTTGCATTATAAAAAGGTGCTGTCTTTTGTGACATGGTAGTGATATTTAGGTGAATGTTCTGTTTTGCAATGATTGCAACATTAGTTTGTGACTACGAATATAGGGATAAATCCGAAAAAAAAACAATGTTTCTTGACTTTTTCTCCCAAAAAAGCGAGATACACGGCATGTGTACCTCGCTAAGAAAGAAGAGCATGTCTAAAAAGTTAGGACTGAGTAGTAGGACTCACGATGTAATCGAGCACCTTTACTGCGGCTTCTACACTCGGCACCAGCTTGATACGAAGGAAGCGTTTGCCTTTCTTTTCACCCAGTTCGCATCGACGCATCTGCGCAGGGTGCATAGCGAAGTCAAGCACTCGCTGGAACACTTGACTTTTATAGAAAGGACTCTCAGCATTCGCCACAAAATAGAGGGTCATGCTGCCGGCTTTGAGCACCAAACGCTCAGCACCACATCGACGACCTAAGCGACGCAAGGGCACCACACGAAGGAGTTCTTCGGCTTCGTCAGGAAGAGCACCAAAACGGTCTTGCAGTCGTTTACGGAAAGCGGTGATTTCGTCATCTGTGGCAAGTCCATCTAGTTCGCGATAGAGCAGCATGCGCTCACTGGCTCCTGGCACATAAGTTTCGGGGAAATAGGCACGGAGATCGCAATCCACGTTACACTCAGCCACAAAACTATCACCAAGCTCAGCAGAATTTTGTTGTGCCAGTTCATCTGCAAAGAGTTCTCCGAACTCCTCGTTTTTGAGTTCTGCCACGGCTTCAGCAAGTATCTTTTGGTAGGTTTCATAACCCAAGTCAGCCACAAAACCACTTTGTTCGGCACCAAGAAGATTTCCAGCTCCGCGAATGTCAAGATCTTGCATAGCGATGTGGATACCGCTGCCCAAATCGGAGAAATTCTCGATGGCTTGCAGACGACGTCGGCTGTCATCGGGCAATAAACTCAAAGGTGGTGCCATGAGGTAGCAGAACGCCTTGCGACTGCCGCGCCCTACTCTACCACGCATCTGGTGGAGATCAGAGAGACCGAAGTGGTGCGCATTGTCAATGAGGATGGTGTTGGCGTTAGGTACGTCTATACCGTTCTCAATGATGGTTGTTGAAAGTAGGACATCATATTCATGATTCACGAAGTCCACAAT
>JABZGM010000161.1 GCA_015259235.1 Alloprevotella sp.
CTATTACACTGTTCAGTCTCAGCTTATTGCTCGTGATGCTGAATATGTAAGAGGTAATGGGCGCATCGTAACGCTCTCAGGAACTTATCGTTTCTAGGACGATACGCACTTCGACAAACGAGAGGGTCCGTGTTCAAATCATTTGGACACGGACCCTCCTTTATTTTATTATAAACCACAATTCGGTTTAAGGTCAGGAAGAGCAAAAGTGGAACCGCCACTCGTGGCATACATTCCACAAAACGGGGTATTGTCCGAAAAACTTATACACTTTTTCGGACAATACCAGTTCCTTATCCCGAATTGGGGTGTCTAATGACTGATTTGGGTTCATCTCGTCCATAGGACAAACCTCCTATAACGCAAACAACGCAGCCCCCAGAAGGAGCTGCGTTGCTACTAACAAACAAATAACATTATGAATGTTATGGGGTTATCCTAATTTAGCGCGGAGATTCTTGAGCATATCTGTTGTCATGGTGTCGAGATCGAACTGAGGTTTCCAGTCCCACTCCGCACGAGCGGCAGAGTCGTCGAGACTGTTGGGCCATGAGTTGGCAATAGATTGCTTGAGCGCATCCACTTGGTATTCCATTTCAAAGCCTGGCACTTGCTTTTGGATAGCAGCGAGGATTTGGTTAGGTTCAAAGCTCATGGCTGCGATGTTGAAGCTATTGCGGTGAATGAGACGGTCGGGGTTGGCTTCCATGAGTTGTACGCAAGCATTCAAAGCATCGGGCATATACATCATGTCCATGTAGGTGCCAGCACCGATGGGGCAGATAAACTTTTCGCCCTTCACAGCAGAATAGTAGATGTCTACTGCATAGTCTGTGGTGCCACCTCCGGGAGGAGTGACGTAGGAAATAAGTCCAGGGAAACGCACCGAGCGAGTGTCAACGCCATACTTGCGGAAATAGTAGTCAGAGAGCAACTCAGTGGTCACCTTGGTGACCCCATAGATGCTACGTGGACGCTGGATAGTGTCTTGGGGAGTGTTGTCGGCAGGAGTTTCAGGACCGAAGCAAGCGATGGAAGAAGGCGTGAAGACAGAGCAACCGTTTTGACGCGCTACTTCGAGGACATTCCAAAGACCATCTACACCGATTTTCCAAGCCAACTGGGGTTTACCTTCGGCAACAACAGACAGGAGGGCGGCGAGGTTGAACATGGCATCAATCTGATACTTCTTCACTACAGCATCCAAGCAGGCAGCGTCAGTGACGTCGCAAATGGCTGCAGGACCTGATTCGAGGAGGACACCTTGGGGCTCAGCACCCTGGATGTAGCCACACACCACAGCATCATTGCCATAGATGCTGCGTAGTTTCATGGTGAGCTCTGAGCCAATTTGCCCAGTGGCACCGATGACCAAAATCTTTTTCATTGAGATGAGTAAGAATAAAAACGTGAGAAGGTGATGAATGTCTGTCGAACCTCAAGCATATATAAAACGAGAGGAGCGGCTGAATTGCATTTTTGCAAAGGCAAAATTACAGAATGCCCACTGAAATACAAAAGAAAATACGGCATTTTTTCCAGAAAACCATCCATCCTTGGGAAATATGCGGAATTTATGCAGAATAGAATCTGATTTGCAGTAAAAACAGCGATGGCAGCAAGATTTTCTCGTCAATAGGGGGCGATATCTAGAGATTTTCATTACCTTTGTCACATCATTTAATCAACCCATGCGACGGAGTGTTCCGCCCAATCTCAAACTATGTACGGTAAATTTCAGCAACACCTCCAATCTGAGCTAGCTGCTATCCGCGAAGCTGGCCTCTACAAGAACGAACGTCTCATCGAAGGACCTCAACAAGCCGAAATCAACGTAGGCGGAAAGAAAGTGCTCAACTTCTGTGCCAACAACTATCTTGGACTTTCCAATCATCCTCGCCTCATTCAGGCTGCCAAGGATGCTATGGACGCCCGTGGCTATGGCATGTCGTCTGTGCGATTCATCTGCGGCACGCAAGATATGCACAAAGAACTCGAAGCTGCCGTTTCTCGCTTCTTCAAGACTGACGATGCTATTCTTTATGCTGCTTGCTTCGATGCAAACGGTGGTGTGTTTGAGCCTCTGCTCACTGCAGAAGATGCCATTATCTCCGACGCACTCAACCACGCTTCTATCATCGATGGTGTGCGCCTGTGCAAAGCTAAGCGCTATCGCTATGCTAACGCCGACATGGAAGACCTCGAGCGCCAACTCCAAGCTGCGCAAGAGCAACGCTTCCGCATCATCGTGACCGATGGTGTGTTCTCAATGGATGGTAATGTGGCACCAGTAGACAAGATTTGCGACCTCGCAGAAAAATATGACGCGCTGGTGATGGTAGACGAAAGTCACTCTGCTGGTGTCGTTGGTGCGACTGGTCGTGGTGTTTCTGAATTCTTCAACACCTACGGACGTGTAGACATCTACACCGGCACACTCGGTAAGGCATTTGGTGGTGCTGTGGGTGGTTTCACCACTGCACGCCAAGAAATCATCGATATGCTCCGCCAACGCAGCCGTCCTTATCTCTTCTCTAACTCTATCCCCCCTTCAGTGGTGGGTGCAGGCATCGAAATGTTTAAGATTCTCGATGAGAGCAATGAAATCCACGATCGCCTCGTAGAGAATGTGGAATATTTCCGCACGAAGATGTTGGCTGCTGGATTCGACATCAAACCTACGCAAAGTGCCATTTGCGCTGTGATGCTCTACGATGCCAAGCTCTCTCAAGACTACGCAGCTCGCTTGCAAGAAGAGGGCATCTATGTCACTGGATTCTACTACCCCGTAGTGCCTAAGGGCGAAGCACGCATCCGCGTGCAGATTTCTGCTGGTCACACTCGCGAACATCTCGATCGCTGCATCGAAGCATTCGTGAAGGTAGGCAAAGAACTCGGTGTGTTGAAGTAAACTCCTATCGGTCATTAGACTGTTATAGTGCAGATGGTTATGTACGTTCAGGATCTAATGACCGATTTGGGGTAAATCATTGCGATCAACGCGGAGAAGAACATTTTTCTTCTCATTTGCTACAATTATTCAGCCCAGTAATCGTTTAGTTACTGGGCTGAATGCTATTCTCCCCTCGATGCTCTCCCCTCTCAGGGGGCTCGATGATTTTCAAAATCCTAATTATGTCTGTTTCCACTTCCCAACAGCGTGACGAGAGGTCTCAAAACCCAACAGAAAAAAGCCATCTTCGTGACGAAGCCTCCATCACTCGTGTACTCAAATACACGGGACTCTTTGGCGGTGTGCAGGTGATTTATGCGCTCATCGCGATTGTGCGCAATAAAATCACGGCAGTGCTTTTGGGACTCATCGGAATGGGACTCATCGAGAACTACAACCGCACGGCAGAATTTCTTGGGGCGAGCACCAACCTTGGCATTGCCTTTAGTGCCGTGCAACACCTGGCGCGTCTGCACAGTGCTGGGCGCACACGTGCCATCCAATATTATGCCACACTCGTGCGCAGTTGGGCTATGCTCTCTGCGTGTTTAGGCTTTGTGGTGACGCTCTTCATTGCTCCCCTAGCCTCAGCCTTGCTGTGGGACGACTGGCGCAATGTGCTCAGCATCGCAGCTGTGGCGCCTATCGTGGCTTGCAGTGCACTAAGTGGGGGCGAAATGGCAATCCTCAAAGGACTGGGCCGCGTGAAAAGCATCGCCTTGCTCTCCCTCCTCACTGCCTTGGCAACCCTCCTCATCACCACAGCCGCTTATCTGTTGTGGGATGTGTCTGGGATACTTCCCGCTCTTTGCCTCTCAGCTTTAGGACAACTGCTACTGACGCTCCGCCTGAGCCATGGGGCACTGCCCTACCGCATTCAGTTGCGCTCATGGAATTTCTTGAAACGGGGATGGAAAATCGTACAACTCGGACTCGCCTATGCCATTGCAGGCTTCATCATGATGGGTGGCGAATGGATAGTCCGTATCATCATCATGAGATTTTCATCCTTCACCGAACCTATGCAAAGACTAGAGGCAGTAGGGATCTATGCTGCTGGCTTTGCACTCACGGTTTCTTACTCACGCTTGCTCTTTACGGCAATGGATGCCGACTATTTTCCGCGCCTTTCTGCTGCTACGATGGACCGCACGCATCAAAACATCGCCGTCAACCGACAGATTGACGTACTGGTGCAGTTGGCAACTCCCAGCATCCTACTCTTTACTGGCTTGTTGCCTTTGCTCGTCCGCCTGCTCTATAGTTCCGCCTTTGCCACAGCAGCAACCATGGCACATTGGGCACTACCTTATCTCTTTTTCAAAGCCATTGCCGTGCCCATTGGTTATCTAGCCCTAGCCCATGCACGCAGTCGCCTCTACCTCGTAGTAGAAAGCTCCTACACCCTTTTCTTTGTCACCTCTATGGCGATTTGCTACCCCCTTTGGAGCTATGTCGGTGCCGGTGTGGCACTCTCGATTGCCGACGGTCTTTATCTCGTGGTGACTTGGGTGGTTTACTCCCGCAAATTCGGTTTTTCAATGTCGCGCGACACCCTTCGCCATACACTCATGCAGAGTTTTCTACTTTTTGGTGGATGGTTTTCTCTAGGATTAGAGCGTACCATTCTACGTTATGGATTCGGAACACTATTTTTTGCGATTTCTTTGGCATACACACTGCATTTCTTACTCCTTTCTACGGGGGGAGACACCCGTATCTTCGCACGCTTTCGCAAGAAATCATAGGAGTCCACCTATCGCAAAAAGTTACCCATTATCGCACAAGACGCACAACAAATCAAATCTAAAGTTTTCTAAACCAATTTGTAAAGCACTGATTTTCAACCACTACCACAAAACCAGATACACTAAAAGTTTTCTATTTTGAAAACTAGCTGATTATTAAGCACTTCCAAAAGG
>JABZGM010000162.1 GCA_015259235.1 Alloprevotella sp.
TCCGTGTTTTGTGCAAAAAAGATGTTCCCAGAGAAGAGAACACTCCACAGAGCAGAGCTTCGTGTGGGATTCCAATCATCGCTTCCAGGCACCATCAGTTGTCCTCCCACAACGAGAACAAAGATAACCACCGCGAAGAAGGCGGGCAAGATGCGGCGCATTCTTCGGAGATAGAAGTTTTTGAGCGAAAAAGTTTTGGTGGAGAGTTCTCGGAAGAGGATTCCTCCAATGAGATAGCCGGAGATGACGAAGAAAATGTCTACTCCGAGAAAACCTCCAGGCAACCACGAGGAGTTGAGGTGAAAAAGGATGACAGAAATCACCGCAACCGCGCGCAGTCCATCAATGTCGGGACGATAGGTCATTATATTACTTTTGTTACGAGAGTTGTCTTAGAAAGTTGAGTTATTTATAGAAGTGAAATCACAGTGAAGTGAGTTTATATCCTAAGCCTAAACAAAGGATGCCACCTATAAAACTGACGATGCCGTAAAGTAAGGCGATTTCCCACTGTTGGTTGCGTCCAAGGAGAAAGAGATCGTTGGTGAAGGTGGAGAATGTGGTAAATCCTCCACAAAGTCCGACAGTGAGAAATAGTCGAAGGAAGGGTGAGGGATGATGTTGCAAAAACCAACCATTGAACAAGCCTAGAAGCAGACACCCAATGAGATTGGCAGTTAATGTTGCCCAAGGAAAATGTTGGAGATTGGGAGTACCCAACCATAGACTCAGGAGATAACGCAAAACACCTCCAAGAAAACAACCTAAACCAACGGATAAGAAGTTAGACATTAGAGAATAGACGTTAGAGGTTCTAGAGAAACTAGAAGCTCTAGAAAAACTAGAAATCCGAGAAGAACTAGAAACTCTAGAAGAAACTAGAATAAAAACAGCTCTCTCTTCGCTGGCTACTAGCCTGCGTAAATCAAGAAAATGGCAGGAGTCTTGCCTAAATCGGGAAAGCCCGTCTGTTTCCACGCTTTGAGCGAACGCGTACAAATCCACTCTTGTTCGGTGGTGATGCCGGCTGCTACACAAAGACGCGTCTTGGGAGAACAAGCGGAGAGGATGTCTGCAAAGAGTTTTGCATTGCGATAGGGAGTCTCGATAAACAACTGCGTCTGGTGCTCCTCGCGCGAACGACTTTCCAATTGTTTCAAACGCTTGCTGCGCGCTCCGCCATCAATGGGGAGATAGCCGTGAAACGCAAAACTCTGTCCATTGAAGCCTGATGCCATCACGGCTAAGAGGATGCTGGAAGGTCCCACGAGGGGTACAACTTTCAGTCCTTCTTGTTGGGCAATCGCCACAAGGTCTGCCCCAGGATCTGCCACAGCAGGACAACCGGCTTCGCTGATTACGCCTACATCCTCGCCCTTGCGCAGGGGATTGAGATATTCGCTGAATCGCGAACGGTCAGCGTGCTTTCCCATTTCATAGAAGGTGAGACTGTCGATGTCAATGTTGCGATCAACGGCTTTGAGAAACCTTCGCGCAGTGCGAATTTCTTCGACTATGAAATGACGAATGCCACGCACTATCTCTGCATTATACGCAGGTAGCACGCGGTCGTGGGAGGTATCTCCCAAGGTGACGGGAATGAGATAGAGACTAGACATGAGCTAGACTTTAGAGATTAGACGTTAGGGGTCGCAGACCCTTTTTCGCTCGGCTTCGGCTTCGCTCGCCTCGGGGAGCTATTAGACATTAGACGTTAGAGGGACTAGAAAAACTAGAACCACTAGAAAAACTAGAAGCCCTTAGAAGAACCGAGCCCCGCTTGTCGGGGCGAGCGAAAAAGGGTCTGTGACCCAAATCAGCCATCAGCTTCTTTGCATAAAAGCAGAGAAAGTTTTCTGTCCTTTGAGGAAGAAACCAACAATCAAACTCCGATTGACGCGCTCGGGAATAGGATTGAGCACCATTCGAGAGAGATTTTCTTGTCGATCTTTCACAAAATCAGACTGCCATTGGTGGAAATCGCGACGCGCTTTGCGCACGGCTTTGGCATTCTCCCAATCGCCTTTCACGAGAAACTGCACAAAAGCCACAAAATCCAGAAAGCGTCGCACACGCATCACGTGCTTCAATTCTGCGTCAGGCAAATTCTTGAAAAGCATCGTGAGATTATTGCGAAAGTTGAGATAAGTTTTGCGCGGATGTTCCTGTGGCAGTGTGCCACCACCCACATGATACACCACACTATGAGGCACACACACAATGCCACGACCACGAGCGCGCAGACGCCAACAGAGGTCAATCTCCTCGTTGTGCGCAAAGAAGCGGCCATCTAGTCCGCCCACATCCCACCAGTCTGACTGACGAATGAGAAGTGCCGCACCCGTTGCCCAAAAGATAGAGGCGATGTCGTCGTATTGCCCGTGGTCTTTCTCCACCACAGAGAGCAGACGACCACGGCAGAAAGGATACCCATATCGGTCGATGAAACCTCCCGATGCTCCTGCGTATTCCAGCGTGTCATGCGCCCATTCGGCACGTATCTTGGGTTGCGCTGCTGCTACCTCGGGGTGTTGCTCCATATAGGTGTGCAGCGGACGGAGCCACTGGGCGGTAACGCGCACATCGCTATTGAGCAACAAATAATACTCATAGCGTTGAGGAGCAATGATTTCCAACCGTCGGAAAGCCTCATTGTAGCCTTCGGCAAAACCATAGTTGCGGTCTAGCACGAGGGTGCGCACTTCGGGAAACTCTTGTTGCAGGATTTCCAAAGACTCATCGGTCGAACCGTTGTCTGCCACGATGACCTCACCCAAGGGGTGGGAATGCTCCACCACCGAAGGCAGAAATCGGCGCAGCATCTCGGCTCCGTTCCAGTTGAGAATGACGACAGCTATCATGAATGCTTGGTTATATTTAATGGATTTTGCTCTTCTTCATAAGAGAAAATTCGTTTCAGGATGATAAGCATGAGCCATTCTCATGCACGAAATTCGGGTGTAGCGCGGAGGGAGATGCAATTATTCCACAGGAGTGGCAATGAGCGCATCTTCATTTTCGGTGAAATCACCCAATCGCACGCGGTCCAGTTCATCGGGATGAGGAGTAGCCCCTTCAGCCAGTTGCACGCGGATGTAATTATCCGTCCAGCCCATCAGCGGTTTTCCCTCACGCAGATGCTCCCACAACACAGTGCGCTCAGATCCGATGAATTGACGATAGTGCGCCTTGCGCTTCTCTTCAGAAAGTGCAAGCAAACGTTTGCTTCGTTCGCGCTTAGCTTGCGCGTCTACCACGTGGGGAATGCGCAAAGCCGCCGTGCCTGGACGTTCGGAATAACTGAAAACGTGGAGTTGCGAAATGGGAAGCGAAGCAATGAATTCGTAGGCTTCTTCGAAAAATTCGTCCGTTTCACCACGCGTACCCACAATCACATCGACCCCAATAAAGGCATCGGGCATAATGCGACGAATGAGTTCCACCTTCGAACGGAAAAGCGCAGTGTCGTAGTGACGTTGCATCAATTTCAACACCCCATCGCTTCCGCTCTGCAGCGGAATGTGGAAGTGCGGCATAAAGGCGCGACTCTTGCTGCAGTAGTCCACAATCTCATCCGTGAGCAAGTTGGGTTCGATGCTCGAAATGCGATAGCGCGCAATGCCCTCCACTTGGTCAAGTGCCTGCACGAGTTGAAAGAAGTTTTCACCCGTAGAGCGTCCGAAGTCACCAATGTTCACACCGGTGAGCACAATTTCGCGTCCACCTGCTGCTGCTGCATCTTCAGCCTGCGCCACCACGTCGGCAATAGTAGCATTGCGCGACAAACCACGTGCGGCGGGAATGGTGCAATAGGTGCAGAAATAATTGCAACCATCTTGCACTTTGAGAAAATAGCGTGTGCGCTCACCTCTGGAACAAGAAGGCACGAAAGTCTTGATGTCTTTGAGCGGGGTGGTATAGAAAATGCCACCGTGCGATTCCGTTTCAGCTTTCACACCCATAGAGTGCGCTTCGTAGTGTTCCTCAATGAGTTCTATGATGCGTCCCTTTTGTTCCTGTCCCACCACGAGGTCCACCCCTTCGATTTTGGCAATGTCTTCGCCCGAAAGTTGAGCGTAACAGCCCATCACGGCAATGAAAGCATTGGGATGTTCACGATGAAGGCTGCGGATGGCGTGTCGGCACTTGGCATCGGCTTCACCCGTGACACTGCACGTATTGACGATGCAGATGTCAGCCGTTTCTTTTTCTTCGGCAGGCATACAACCGCGTGCAGTGAGTCGGTCGCGCAGCGTGGACGTTTCGGCATAGTTGAGTTTGCAACCCAACGTCACGAAAGTAGCCTTTTTGTTGGAGATGATGGAGGGAGAATGCACTGTAGAAGCCGCGTTTTGCTCCTGCGTTGTTGGAGCTTCCGCGGCTTTTGTATTGTTCTTGTTCTGAGTAGTTAAGTCGTTTGTATTCATATTCAAGTGCAAAATTACGGCTATCTGCTGGGAATGCCAAATTTTGAGCGTGTTTCGTGCGATTTCTTTGCTACTGCAAGTCAGCTTTCTAGAGCATTTCTTTCAATAAGTCCACCACTTCTACATCAGCTGGCAACCATTGCACGTCTTCCAACTCAGAGCGGCTCAACCATCGTGAGGCATTGTGCTCCAAAAGTGACAGATTTCCTGCCACCACTCGACACAGATAGCAGTGCATCGTGAGGTGAAAATTTGGATAATCATGCGTCACCGTGCACAGTCGTTCCCCGACTTCCACGTGAGTAGCCAGTTCTTCCTGAATTTCTCTGCGCAAAGCTGCTTCGGGACTTTCCCCAGTTTCTAATTTTCCACCAGGAAATTCCCACCATCCTTGCCATTCTCCATATCCTCGTTGTGTAGCAAACACGCGTTGTTGCTCGATA
>JABZGM010000163.1 GCA_015259235.1 Alloprevotella sp.
ACAGTGTGCTGCATCGTTGCGGCATTGCCCATCTGGCATCTCGCCCCTTGTACGCCCTCTCCGATGGTCAGCGACAGCGCGTGATGTTGGCGCGCGCTGTGGCACAAGACACGCCCATCATGCTCCTCGACGAACCCACCAATTTCCTCGATTTCCAAGCCACCCAAGAGGTGTTTCAGCTCCTCTCCCACTTGGCACACGAAGAACAAAAGCTCGTCATCGTTGCCACTCACCACCTCGATTGGGCGCAACACCATGCTCA
The DNA here is from genome assembly GCA_015259235.1 of Alloprevotella sp. Taxonomy (GTDB): domain Bacteria; phylum Bacteroidota; class Bacteroidia; order Bacteroidales; family Bacteroidaceae; genus Alloprevotella. Next base: position 263 of record JABZGM010000163.1, read on the forward strand.
TCCAGTCTTGCAGCTCTAGAATCTCTAGAATAACTAGAACCTCTAGTCCAATCGCGCAGCCTCTAACCTCAACCCTCTAACCTCCCCGAGCCCCGCTTGTCGGGGCGAGCATAAAAGGGTCCGTGACCCTCTAAAACAATGATAGTTTGTATTGCTGAGAAACCTTCTGTAGCCGCCGACATCGCCAAGATCATCGGCGCAACGCACCACCATAGGGTGGGGCGCAATGCCGGATACTACGAAGGCAACGGATATCAAGTCACGTGGACCTTTGGACACCTCTGCGAACTCAAAAATCCTGAAGAATATTCCCCCTACTGGAAAGCCTGGTCGCTCGCAGCCCTCCCCATGGTGCCCGAGCGGTTCGGCATACGCCTCAAAGAAGGCGTGGAAGAACAGTTCAACGTCATCGAACAACTCTTTGCCAAAGCCGAGCGCATCATCAACTGCGGTGACGCCGGGCAGGAGGGAGAACTCATACAGCGATGGGTGATGCAGAAAGCTGGTGCCACCTGTCCTGTGGAACGACTCTGGATTTCCTCCATGACCGAAGAAGCCATCCGCGAAGGTTTTGCCCGTCTGCGCCCCCAAAGCGACTATCAAGGGCTCTATGAAGCCGGACTCTGCCGCGCCATTGGCGACTGGCTCCTGGGCATGAACGCCACTCGCCTCTACACCCTCAAATATGGCGACAACAATCGCCGTCGCGGCGCGCAACCCCTCTCCATCGGGCGCGTGCAAACCCCCACCCTCGCCATGATTGTGGAGCGACAACACGAGATTCAAAACTTCCAACCCGAACCCTACTGGGTGCTCTCCACCATCTATCGCGATGTCACCTTCACCGCCCGTCTTGAAGCCGACGACGAGGACGACAAACCCCAAAACAACGATGAGACGGAGGGAAAATCCCCTGCCAACAAGTCGCTCTCCAAACGAGGATTCACCAATCGCGAGGAGGCGGAAGCTGCGCTCAAAGCCATCGAAGGCACCCCCTTCACCGTGCAGAAGGTGACGCAAAAGAAAGGCACGGAAGCTCCCCCACGACTCTTCGACCTGACCAGCCTGCAGGTGGAGTGCAACAAGAAGTTTGGCTATGGTGCCGACCTCACCTTGCAGCTCATCCAGCAGCTCTACGAAAACAAATTTACCACCTATCCGCGTGTAGACACCACCTATCTGCCCGACGACATGTACGACCGTTGCCCTGCCATCCTCAAGGGCATCCGCGATTATCACGTGGGGCGCACGCAACCGCTCACGCAGTGGCTCGAACCCCTGCGCCATGCTCCCTTGCGCAAGTCGAAAAAGGTGTTTGACAACGCCAAAATCACCGACCACCACGCCATCATCCCCACCGGTGTGTTGCCACAAGGGCTCACCGATGTGCAGCGCAATGTCTACGACCTCATCGTGCAACGCTTCGTTGCCGTGTTCTATCCCGATTGCCGATTTGCCACCACCACCGTCGACGGTGAGGCGGCTGGCATCCCCTTCCGCGCCAGTGGCAAGGTGATTGTGGACGAAGGTTGGCGCGTGCTCTTCCCCAAGGCGAATGCTGCCCGAGAGGGTGGAGCGAATGCTTCTTCTTCCTCCTCCGCTCCTGTCGCAGGAGAGGGTGGGACAGCACCGCAAGTGGGCAATGCTGGGGCGCAACGTTCGGACGATGAGCGCACTTTGCCACCCTTTCAGAAGGGAGAAACTGGTCCTCACACGCCCACGCTCACGCAGAAGGAGACGACTCCGCCCAAACCCTTCACCGAGGCGACGCTGCTCCGCGCCATGGAGACGGCAGGGCGCAATGTGGACGACGAAGAACTCCGCGAGGCGATGAAGGAAAACGGCATCGGTCGTCCGTCCACGCGTGCTGCCATCATCCAAACGCTCTACAAGCGCGGCTACATCCGTCTGCAGCGCAAGAGTTTGGAAGCCACTCCCACGGGCGTAGCCCTCATCGGGTTGATCCAAGAGGAACTCCTCAAGAGTGCGGAACTCACGGGCATCTGGGAAAACAAGTTGCGCCAAATCGAGCACCACACCTACAGTGCGCAGCAGTTTATGGCAGAACTCAAGCAGATGGTTTCCGAGCTCGTGCACACGGTGCTGTGCGACAACACCAACCGCCGTGTGGAGCAGGCTCCTGCACCTTCTGGAAATGCTTCCCCTGCAGGAAAATCCTCTGCAAAACAAGGCACATCCTCTCCTTCAGCTTCTTCTTCCCCTGCAGGAAATGCCTCATCTTCTGCAGGTAATTTGTCATCTTCTCCCGAAAACAGCACTGGCGAAGCCAAGCCGAAGCGCAAAATCATCCGTGCCGGCAGCAAATGTCCCGAGTGTGGCGAAGGAAAAGTCATCAAGGGTCACACCGCCTACGGCTGCTCCCGTTGGAAAGAAGGCTGCAACTGGCGAAAGCCATTCTAGGGGTCGCAGACCCTTCTATGCTCGCCCCGACAAGCGGGACTCGGTTCTTCTAGAGCTAGTTCTCTTGCCCAACCGCGCAGCCCTCTAACGTCTAATGTCTAACGTCTATAACACTTCTAGAATTGTCCAATCTCTAACAAGTATTTCTTAGGCTTTTGTAAAGTCTTTGTAAAGTTTACTCTTCTGTTAATCAGTAGATTGTGTGGGGTGATATGGAGTACTTTACAATAACTTTACAATCATCTCTAACGTCTCACGTCTAATTTATGGACTACTTACAACAATTACTCAACAACCAACCGGTGGAATGGAAAAAGCTCGGGGAGGTGGCGGAACTTGTGCGCGGAAATGGGCTATCCAAAAAGGATTTTGCACCTGAAGGAATCCCTGCCATTCATTATGGTCAAATATATACGTACTACGGAAACGAAACTAAAGAAACAATTTCTTTCGTCACTCCAGAAACTGCTTCCAAACTGCGCAAAGTCTTTTGTGGGAATGTGGTGATTACCAATACAAGTGAAAACTTAGAAGATGTAGGAAAAGCATTGTTATATAGTGGAAAGTCCGAAGCTGTGACTGGAGGACACGCTACGATAATAAGATGTTCAGAACACTTATTGCCCAAATTCTTTGTTTATTACACGAAGACACGCAGCTTCTTTGACCAAAAGCGTAAACTAGCTAAAGGAACAAAGGTCATAGACGTTTCAGCGACAGATTTAGCACGCATCGAAATCCCCATTCCTCCTCTCTCCGAGCAGCAGCGGATTGTGGAGATGCTCGACAAGTTCGATACCTTGACCAGCTCCATTTCCGAAGGATTGCCTCTAGAAATCAAGCTCCGCAGACAGCAATACGAATACTACCGAGAGCAGTTATTAGATTTTAGACGTTAGACATTAGAGCCCTGCGGCGAAGATGTCTAACCGCGCTAGCCTTCTAACGTCTAATGTCTACCCTCTAACGTCTACAACGCCCGAGCCACTCCGTGGCGAGCAAAAATGGGTCTGCGACCCCGAGTATAAAAGGGTCCGCGACCCTCTAACGTCTAATCTCTAACGTCTAACGTCTAACGTCTAAAACGGGTCCGCGACCCTCTAACGTCTAATCTCTAACGTCTAAAGTCTAATTCATGTCTAAAATCTTCTCACTATTATTTGCCGCCCTCGTGGGTGGCACAGCCGCAGCACAAGGTACCACAGCGGCAACAGCAACGCCCCCAGAGGCTACAGTCGAAACGTACGCATATCCCAAGGACTATGTGCTCTATCCTCGTGTGCAGGTGATCGAAGAAGGCACCGGCACATGGTGCGGCTTCTGCCCGAGAGGCATCGTCACTATCGAACGCCTGCACAAAGAACTCAAAAATGTGCCCTTCGTGGTCATTGCTGTGCACAGATCACAGGGATACACCATAGAACCGATGGCGGTGGAGGACTATCACTTCCTTGGATTTGGAGGATTTCCCGCAGGATGGGTTAATCGCAAGAAGAAGGTAGACATGTCGTTCTACAACACGCGCAACGTCCTCCAACAACAACCCAAGAAGACTCCCTTCAAGGTGGAGACGAAGGTGACGAAAACCGATACTTTCGACTACGACATTACCCTCCCCTCAACACTCGGATTTGATAATACCAAAACGAATTTGCGCATCCAGTATGTCCTCGTGGAAGACAAGGTGGGGCCTTATAATCAAACAAACTATTTCTCTAACCGTCCAGAATTGGAAGGTGCCGACAATCCGTGGGTGAAAAAGCCCTATCAAGTATCGACCCTCTATGATGATGTGGCGCGAAAAATTTATCCAGTGGGTATCCAAGCTGAACAGGTGGGCATCCTCCCCACGGAGATGCGCCGCGGTGTGCCGGTGAGCCAGACGTTTCACCTCTTCCTCCCCGGAAGTGTGATGAAAGCTGAGAACCTCCGCGTGGTGGGTCTCCTCATCGACAACGAGACCCAAGAGATTCTCAATGCAGATGTGCAAAAGCTCCCCACGGTGGTGGGCACTTCCACGGCTGTCGCTTCCCTTGCTCCTTCTGCACCCTCCGACAACGACACGCCACACTACGACCTCTCCGGACGCCGCATCTCCCCCTCACACCCCGGCCTCCATATCGTCAAAGGGAAAGTTATTAGACATTAGACGTTAGAATTTAGACGTTAGAACCATG
>JABZGM010000164.1 GCA_015259235.1 Alloprevotella sp.
CGTGAGCACCTGTTTCTTCACCGTCGTTTTGAGTTCGGTAAAGGCTCTTTTTCCTTCGAGATAGGCTTGTGTCTTGCCGTCATCGTCATAGAGTCCCGCCTTTGTGCCGCGTTCCGCATAAATCTCAAAGATGCGGAGGTCTTTTTTGATTTCCACTGGTGTGTTATTGGGATTTGCCATAGGGATGATGGCATCAGCTTTCACCAAGACGGGGAGTTTCCAGAGCGGAGCATCGAAGTGGTTGATGATGCGTCCGCCAGCATAGATGTCACCCGTGAAATAGTCCACCCAATTTCCCTTGGGAAGATAGATGCCATCGCGGCGGTCGTTGCCTTGTTCGTCAGCTGCCGTGTTTTGGTAAACGGGAGCCACGAGGAAGGCGTCACCATACATGAATTGATATTGCGTGCGCTTACCTAGTGTGTAGGCATTGCTTTCTTCCATGAACATAGGGCGAATCATGGGCTTACCATTCACGGCTTCAGCAGCAGCTGTGTAGGTATAAGGGAGGAGTCCGCTCTTGAGTTTGAGATACCAGCGATTGAGTGCGATGCTCTTGCCACCAAGTGCGTGAGGATATTTGGGATTGCTACCCCATCCGTCCATGTTCAACTCCATGGGGGTGAAGGTTTTCCATTGGAATTCGCGCACATTCACAGGAATGTTCTTTCCTCCGAAGATACCATCGAGGTCGGAGGTGATGTTGGGTTGTCCAGAAAGTCCAGATCCGATGAAGGTTGGGATGTGGAAACGGATATATTCCCAGTCACCACCAGTTTGGTCACCACTCCAAATGCCTGCATAGCGTTGAGTTCCTGCCCATCCATCGAGAGAGATGATGAAGGGGCGCGCATTGTTGCCATATTTAGGCATGATGCGACCTACATCGGCTACACCATTCAGTCCGAAGCTATAACCCCAACCCACCCAGGCTACGTCGGTTTTGAGCACACGCACACCAGCGGTGCCCACTTCCTTCACAATATCGCGCTGCAGGAGAGCCTCGATGCTGTCTTTGGGATGGAGATCGCTTTGTGTCCACAGACCGATTTCCACACCTTTGCTGCGAGCATAGTCGCCAAATTGGCGGAGGTTTTCAATGTTGCCATCGAGCGTTTTCGTCTGTCCGTAACCCGCACCATAACCATCGTTAGGGAGGAACCAGCCCAAGGGCATATCATTGTTGAGATAGCGGTCGATGGCTGCGCGAGCTGAGAATTGGTAGTTGTTGCGTTCCCCATTCAAGCTCTCCTTGACGCCACCATTGTCTTTTTGACTCTCATTGTAGGTCTTGCCATCTTCCATCTTCATGAAGCCACGACCGTCCTTCGCTTCTGTCCAATAGTCGCGGTTATAGGCATTGAGGTGACCTTGATAGAAACCGAATTTGGGGAGCAGCACAGGATTACCAGTTAGTTGGTAGAAACTGCTCAACAAGGCTTCGGGGCGATCTGCCACCATGAAGAACACATCGAGATATTGCTCTGCATGGCGCAATTTCACGACATTGCCTTGGGTGTTGCCAAAGTCATAAAGACCAGGTTTGAAAGTGTGCCACATCATGCCGTAGCCTTTGGTGCTCCAATAGAAAGGAGTAGGAGAAGCTACGCCACCATCCACCCAGTTGTTGGTGTTTTCAATGGCAATCACTTGTCCACGATGCGAGAAACGACCATTTTGCACACCACCCCCATAGAAGTATTCACCTTCGTGATTGGCAAGTGTGAGGTGCGTGCCATCTTTGTCGAAGCTAGGAGCGGTGAGCGATTGGAAAACTTCTTCTCCGCTCGCTTTTTTCACCACAAAACCACCCGTAGCACGATCGAAAACGAGCGTCACTTGGGGAGTCGTCACCGTAAAGTTATTGGCATCGCCTTTCAAATCGAGCGATTTTACACCACGGCGCGGATTTTCCACGAGGATGTCAGCTGCAGGAGTTGCCTCTGGGTTGTGAGGAGCGCGACCTGCAGGGTCAAGATATAGACGGAAAATACCATTGCCGTAGAAGTCGAGCGTGATGCGTTGCTGCTGATTGTTGATCAACTCAATGGTAGTAGCGTTTATTTTTCTAGCAGAAACAAGGTTTTGTCCCGAACGGTCGGGAGTGGATGCGGTCTGCTTGCTGTTTTGTGCGGTAGCGGTCACAGAATTTGCACCAGCGTCTGAGGCGGCAGTTTGCGCCATTGCTGGTGTTGCTGTCATGCCACCCATCAAGGTGAACAGACCAAGAGCTTGTGGTAGTAGAGAAGATTTTTGCTTCATGAGGAAGTAGGAGAGATGATCTGAGAATATTCCTAGAAATCATCATTTTACACCGCAATTTTTCCAGTCCGCGAAAAGAAAACTTTACAGACTCATAAAGTGCGTCAAACCATGAAAGAGGATTTCTCTCAGAGATTATTTTGATTCTGACTGCTAAATTACGAATTTATACGCAAATGTGCTTCTGTTTTTTGCATATATATCATGCAATTCTCTTGTACATCATGAGAAATTTCTAACTTTGTGGTTAATAAACTATCTCTTCTATGAACACGTTTTCCAGATTCTCCTTGTTTTGTGTCGGAGTGGCTTTCACCTCACTCGGACTCTCCCCTTCTGTGTCGGCACAGAAGCGCGCAATTACTCCCCCTTCGCAGCAACCTCGTTGCTTTTGTGGGGTAAATGTAACTCCCAACGATGATTCAGCGGAGCAACGCTCCTCTACTTCACATTCTGCCTTTGCCGTGCGAGGGGTGAACAATACCACCACTGCCCCCACGATTAGTGATGGCGTTTTTCGCGAATATCGCTTGGCAGTCTACATGACCAATGAAGGCTTCCGATCGGAACAACTCAACCAAGATGTTTCTAAAGTCAAAGCCTTCTGGAAAGAACTCGAGACTTTTCTCAATAACATCTATGTGCGCGATTTGGGAGTGCGCTTCACCATCGTGCAAGATGAGCGACTTATTGAGAAGTCTTATAAGGGCTCGTATGCTTATGATGCGGGCACAAAACTCATCAACGCAGCCATCGGGTCTGATGCCTACGACATCGGCATTGTGGTGAATTATATAGAAGGCGGTGCTTTGCAAGGATTAGCCAGTCCTGGTGGAGTGAAGTATCACGAACGCAAAGGATGGGCGATTGTCAATTCACAAGAAATGATTACCATCGGTCACGAACTCGGTCACCTTTTCGGGGCAGACCATCCCTTTGTCGGCGGCGCAGGTTTGGTGGGTCGTTGCACTGAACCTAAATCAGGACAATCCATGATGAGTTATGGATATCCTTATAAGGAAGACTTCATCAGTCTGGAGAGTCTGCGTATGATGCAGCCAGTCACCAAGGCTAGTGACTTCAAACTTCCGACCGAGGCTAAGCACACTACTCCCAACAACACTGCACCGCGGATAGATCGCGCAAAGATGCGCGCGGAATATCGTGTCCCCAAAGGCACCTTCTTCACCATTCCCGTCTATGCCACCGATGCCGAACAGTCTTCATTGCTCTATGCTTTCAACCAATTTGGCTGCCACTCTGGCAATCCTGCCACATTCCCCGTTTTTCCTCCGCAGCACGATGCTAAGCTCTCGTTCGGTCGTCGCTATGGCGGGGCAAGTATGATTGCCAATTCAGACGAAATCCCCGTAGGCAACTATCAGTTTTGGCTCAGTGTGAGTGATGCGCTCCCTGTGGAAGAGGCGATAGCAAAGAAACAAGCTCCACTCTATGATGGCTACATCGCCAATGTCAAAGTGGTCAATGCCACTCCTTTCAAGATTACTTCTAACATTGCGTCGCAATATGCCATGGGGCAGAAGCTCACGCTGAAATGGTCGGTGGATAAGACCTTTTTCAAGGAAGGTAGCAAGGTGCGCGTCGTGATGTCCGATGATTTTGGCGAGACATTCTCTCACGTTCTGGTGCCTAGCACTGCCAACGATGGGGAGTGCGAGTTGTTTCTTCCTCAAAAGTTGATGGAGAAGTTCTCCACCTATTTCAACATCTGGTTTGCAGGTAAGGGATTGATTCGCCTAGAAACCATCGACGACGATTTCCAGTATTATGACCTCAGCAACAATGCGCTGGTGGATGGAGGTATTGAGGTGGTGAAATCTCCGGTTACTTTTGAAGGGCTTCCCACGAACAACTACCTCAAACTTGCTGAGGATGCTCCACTTCCTCCAGCTCCGCAAGTTACAGCAAAGGTGAATAATGCTCCAATTGTTCCCTCTTTTTCTGAGACGACAGAAGGCAACATGACCATTCGCACGTGGAGGGTGCAGCAAGGCGGAGAAGTATATGGCGGACAGCAGTTCATTGAGCGTGAAGCGGCAGAAACGCCTGAAACTCCAGAAACTCCAAAGGACGTGAAAGTGCAACAAATCACACTCACTCCTTCTACCTCTTCGGTTGTTGTGGGAGAATCGTTGCAAATCACGGCTAAGGTGTTGCCCGAGAACGCAACTAATGCTACGCTGAAGTGGAAAATCACGCCTGAGAATATATTGAAGCTAACTGCTACAGCTGGACAATTCACTGCTCAGCAAGTTGGTGAAGCTCTCGTTCGCGCTGAAGCAGCGGACGGCAGCGGCATCACTGCGGAGTGCAAAGTGGTGGTGAAACCTCGTTTGGTGCAATCTATTTCTCTCAATGCCACGCAGAAAGAACTCATCATTGGGGATTCCTTCACGCTCACTGCCACACTCTCTCCCGAGAATGCTACCAATCATAACGTGATTTGGAAACTCGTGAGCGGTGATGCAATTTCCCTCTCCAACACTGGAGTTATTCAAGCGAAGAAAGTGGGTGAAGCCCTCGTGCGCGCGGAAGCAGAGGACGGC
>JABZGM010000165.1 GCA_015259235.1 Alloprevotella sp.
ACATCGAGGAGGTCAAGGTGCACCTACGTCCATCGAAGCGCTACTTCACGCTCGAGGATATCCACTTCCGCAAAGCCCCACGCAAGGCGAAGAAAAGCAAGGCGTAGCAGAGACAAGACAGAATACTCCTCTCAAAAGCCCCCTCCACTTGAGAGGAAATAACTTACCTTTGAGTAACACAAGCATAATTGTAAGATGAATCAACATTCCAAACAAAGACTCGAACTCACGTGGGTGGGTAAAGGTGAAGAGGATGTCCTCGAGCCACGCATCCTGATAGAGAAGGCGGAATATAGCTACGGGGCTGCTGACACAGACAATCTAATCATACATGGAGACAATCTCCTTGCCCTCAAATCGCTCGTTGCTTTAGGCTACGCAGGTAAAGTCAAGTGCATCTACATTGATCCTCCCTACAACACGGGATCAGCCTTCGAACACTACGATGACAATGTAGAACATTCCATTTGGCTCTCACTTATGAAGCAGCGATTGGAATTGCTAAAAAAATTACTTTCACCAGAGGGTGTACTATTCATTAGTATAGATGATGATGAGTGCCACTATCTGAAAGTGATTTGCGACGAAGTATTTCTTCGCTCCAACTATTGTGGCTCCTTTATTTGGGAGAAGAAAAGGAAACCCTCCTTCTTAAACAGTCAGCTGGGGAGTATCACAGAATATATTCTCTGTTACGCTCGAGATCGAAAAAGCCTACTCCCATTTTCTATAGAAACGACCTCTGAAGATGAAACATACCCACTCTATAATAGTGGAAACAGCAGAAGCACTCTAGTATTCCCCCCACATAGCCTATACTTCCCCAAGCTCAATACTGGGGTTGTAAAAGCGCAGACTTTTGAAGAAAAAACTAGCCTAGTAAAACTACTGGATGACTGCTGTGTTGAGCAATATTGGAATACAAATACGCTTCGAATAGAGGGAGAATGGAGATACAGTCAAAACTCAATCAATGAGCAACTGCAAAATGGGGAGCACTATATCATCAAGTCTAAAAAGTTTCGTCCACGTCGTGTCCACTGCTCTTCAAAAGCAAAGACCATGCATAACTTACTTTCAAGAGCTCATATGGATATGGCAACCTATGAGGATGCAACTGAAGAAAGTAACAAGTTATTTGGAAGTAATGCGTTTGATTATCCTAAACCAGAAAAGTTGCTTTCAGTACTTATCCAATGCTCGACCTCTCCTGGCGACCTCGTACTGGACAGCTTCCTCGGTAGCGGTACGACAGCAGCTGTAGCACACAAGATGGGACGTCGCTACATTGGCATTGAACTGGGCGATCACGCTTATACGCACTGCGTGCCTCGCCTCAAGAAAGTAATCGACGGCACTGACAAGGGAGGTGTCACCGACACCACAGGCTGGACTGGTGGGGGTGGATTTCGCTTCTTCGAACTAGCCCCCTCCCTCCTCAACAAAGATGAAAATGGAGTGGTGGTCATCAGCCCCCAATATAATGCAGAGATGCTTGCCGCAGCTATGGCACTTCATGAGGGCTTCCACTATGCGCCTGATACAGAAGTCTTCTGGAAGCAGGGGCAAAGTAGTGAAAGCGACTATATCTACACCACCACGCAGCACCTAACAATAGAGACACTTAAGTATATTGATTCTTGGCTCGGGGAGAGTGAAACACTGCTCATCTGCTGCACTTCGCACGAGACTGGCATAGGCGATCGCTTTCCTCGCATCACAGTAAAACGTATTCCGCACGCGCTTCTAGGTCGATACACCTTTGACCCTGCAAGGAGCAATGACCTCAATATCATCACCCAGCCCGAAGTAGAACATATAGACTGAAGACGATGAATAAGAAAGACGAAACACTGAAACAGGTCCGAGATCGACTCTCCATGCGAGAGCCTCTGGTACAGTGCTTAAAGGTAATTGCTGAAATTACGGATGAACTCAGCCTTGAAAAAAGCCCGACAAACGGGAAGGAGCAAGAGGCATTCTTGGCAGGCGAACTCGCCAAAGCGCAGAAAGTAGTCCCCTCGCTCAATAGTTTTGAGCGCAAATTCCCCTCGTTGACCTGTTCCATTGCAACTGGGATAGGGAAAACGCGTCTGATGGCTGCGACCATCTACTACCTACATCAGGCACACGGTATCAAACACTTTTTCATCCTCGCTCCCAATCTCACCCTCTACAACAAGCTATTACGTGACTTTGGCGACCCTGGTTACGACAAGTATGTATTCAAAGGCTTGGCTGAATATTTCACCCATCCTCCTAAAGTGATTACGGGGGAGAACTATCTATCCGTCCGTACTAATCCAGGCGATCAACAGCTCTTCCAATTCGATGAGATCGAAATCAATATCTTCAATATTGACAAATTCAACTCCGATAATAAGGTGGAGGGAAAAGGTAGAAAGAAGTTGGCACCTCGCATGAAACGCTTGTCGGAATATCTCGGCACGAGCTACTACGACTATTTGGCTTCGCTTCCCAAACTGGTTGTGCTGATGGATGAAGCACACCGCTACTATGCAGATGCCTCTAGCAAGGTAATAGATGAACTTTCGCCTGTGCTTGGGATCGAAACGACAGCAACCCCACTCAGAGATGGTCAACCTGTAGGTAACATCATCTATGAGTACAATTTAGCCCAAGCCCTAAAAGATGGATTATATGTAAAGATTCCCACGATTGCCACGCGAGCCAACTTTAGTTGCAATGGACTACCTCTAGAAGAAATAGAACGGATCAAGCTTGAAGACGGTCTCTCGATCCATATACAAACTAAGGCAAGCCTAGAGAAGTATGCTAAGGACAACAACAAGCCCCATGTGAAGCCGTTCGTCTTGGTAGTCTGTCGAGACATCAATCATGCTAGCAAAACGGTTGAATATTTGGAGAGCGATAGTTTCTATTCGGGAGTCTATAGGGGCAAGGTCCTACAAATAGATAGTTCGACAAAAAAGGAAGATGACCTAGCTCAGCTCTTTCTTAGCGTCGAGGAAAACAGTAATCCCATTGAGATTGTAGTCCATGTCAACATGCTTGGCGAGGGATGGGATGTCCGTAATCTTTACACTATCATTCCCCTCCGAGCGGCCAATGCGCGAACTCTCATTGAGCAGACTATCGGCAGAGGCTTGCGTCTACCTTTCGAGGGCAAACGAACGGGAGAAAAGGATATTGATACACTCACAATCATTGCCCATGATAACTTCGACAAGATTATATATGAAGCTAAGGGAAAGGATAGCATTCTGAACTGCTGTGGTAATATCAGGCTGAATAAGGAGGATCTGGATCCTAACCTAGTAAATATTATTACCATCCAACCCAAGGTATATGAACCGCTGGTGGAATATCAGCTACAAGCCTCCGGGGCAGCAACATCTGAAGAGAAAGAAGAAGCTCAGGCATTACATGATGCCACAGAAGTCCTACAAACCGTATTGAGTACAGTCGCGATAGAAACTAATTCGGCCTCCATAGAGAAGATAGCTTGCGACGAAAAAAAGCTTGAGCTACTCGTGAACAAAGCCAAAGAGGCTATCAAGAAATCCTCTTCTACGGTTGCTTCTTTGGCACAAGAGCAACTCAGTACAGAGTTCGCAAAAGCGACCATCAATAAGTTTAAGCGCAATTTCATCGAGATCCCACATATAAGTACTCCGCCCAAAGAGATCTGCTATAAACTGACGAGTTTTAAGGTAGACTTCTCTCAGGGAGAATTCGACCTTGAGGCATGCAAGAAGCGTATAGTGCGTCACGACCTTGTGAGTGATCAACAAGACTTTTTGGAAATAATTGATAGCAGTCAGAGACAGGATGTTAAAAGCCTACTTTTGAGTCGTATCCTACGATACTCAGATATCAACTATGGAGAGATGAAAAATGAGCTGATGGATGTCGTTAATCAAGTCTATGACCATGTTTTAAATTACAGCTCGAATCATCAAGATGCTGTTAATATGCTTGACCAATACAGTGAGGTTTTTGCTGAACACTTATATAAGCAGATACAAAAACATATAGTGAAGGAGGAAGTACTTAGTAGCTATGGCGAAGCTAAAGTCCTGCCCTTCGTTCGGATAGAACCTATAAATCTCGGAGAGCGGACCAATTATCGTCGCAAAATAAACGAGGAGGGGGTTGAGCTTAATCAGATTCGTCGCTTCATATTTTATGACTTTAAGAAAGCCTGCCACGAGTGCTACAGCTTTGATAGTGGTAGCGAACGTGACTTTGCCAAACTCTTAGAGAGAGATGAAGAGGTGGTCACTTGGATGCGCCCAGCTGCGACACAGTTTAGTATCTATTGGGGAAACGGCAGTCATCGCTACGAACCTGACTTCGTCGTGGAAACCAAAGACCACATTTATCTTGTGGAAATTAAGGCAGAAGATAATCTAGCCACTGAAGAAGTGAAAGCCAAGGCACAGGCAGCACGACAATACTGCGCTCTAGCAACAGGCTATACCACAAAGCATGGGGGCAAGCCTTGGGATTATATACTTATCTCTCACAGCAAGATAAAGTCCAATTCCACCTTTGAAGGAATCCGCTCACAGAGTGAGAGGAACTAGGATCTTGTATCTGAGTTATGAAGATGCCGATACAGACATCTCATATCAATTGACTCCTATCGCAAGCGCATCAAAGGACTTCATACGGTGCATATAGATAGAGTAAATGGATATAGGCATGGAGTGGCTAGGAAGGCACTTCCACGCAAGGCGAAGAAAAGCAAGGCGTAGCGGAGACAAGACAGAGTTTTTTCCTACCTTTATTAGGGCAAAGCGGGAGCCTTCTCACGCCTTTGCCC
>JABZGM010000166.1 GCA_015259235.1 Alloprevotella sp.
CAAGCAATATATAGTACTTAGCAGGTGGCAATCCTTAATAGCGTAACCAACGGAACAGATCTTTCAGCGAAGGTTTCTTGCCATACATCAAGATGCCTACGCGATAAATTTTGGCTGCTACGAAAACCATACCGATAGAAGTGCCGTAAAGTAAAGCAAGGCTCAAAAGTTCTTGCCACAAAGGTACGCCGAAGGGGATGCGAATCATCATGACAATGGGAGAAGTGAGGGGGAAAAGTGAGCCCCAAAAGGCGAGCGGACCATCGGTGTTGGAGGCACTACCCATAGCAGCGTACATGCTGAAGAGCAACAACAAGATGATGGGCGACATGAACTGACTAGAATCTTCCTGACTATTGATGGCTGCGCCTATCGCTGCGAAGATGGAGGCAAAGAAAAGGTAACCTCCGAGGAAATAAAGCACGAAGAGGAGGAGCATTTCGCCTAAAGGAAGACTGAAGATGGCAGAGAAGATCGCTGTTTCTCCTGATAACAAGGAAGCTGCATTGGCGGAGTTGGTCGGGATTTCAGCACCCACGATGCCACTAGCCGCTGAGAGTATGATAGTACCAAGGATGGTCCAAAGCAATAGCTGAGTGATGCCCACCAGTGCAACGCCGATAATCTTGCCCATCATGAGTTCAAAAGGACGAACGCTTGATACCATGATTTCCATGATGCGATTGGTTTTCTCTTCCATCACACCTTGCATGACCATTCCTCCGTAGGTGATGATGAAGATATAGATGATGAGGGTGAAAAAGAAACCAGCTGCTTGTGCCACATCGGCGGAAGAAGTGGTAGTTTCTCCTTTAGAGTTCCACTTTGCAGTAGAGATTTCTACGTTGCTTCCCATATCACTAACGATGGAATCCAATCCAGCGATGCCATAGCGTGCGATTTTCTGTTCGCGCACCGCACTATCCAGGAGGTTGCCTACGTGATTGCTCAAATCGCTCTGCACTTCTTTATGGCTCAACACTTCAAGGGCATTAGGATTGAGGCTGAGATCGGACTTGATGTGCACCACGGCTTCTACATCTTCTGGGAAATCTGTCACCTTGGGAACGGCTTTCTCGTGCACAAAGTGGAACTGCGGAGTGGATCGAAACAAAGAGTCGTAAAGATGACTCTCATCGACCACCATGACGGTGCGATTTTCTCCGCTCGAAATGCGACCTAACCAGATGGGAACAAACACGAGGGCTACCATCAAAACGGGCATGAGGAGCGTGAGCAGTAGGAATGATTTGCGACGAACACGAGTGAGATATTCGCGCTGTATGATAAGAAATATCTTGTTCATGAGCAAATGAAGCTTGAAAATGGGAATGAAAACACCTAAATTATGCCCTTAACGAGTTAGAAAGGGGAAGGTTAGGCTTGCTGTGTTTGATTGCCTGTGAGGGCAGCCACGTCATCGCCTACAGTGCGTAGGAAGATGTCGTTCATCGTGGGAAGGATTTCCGAAAAACTACGGATTTCCACCTCACTGGCTAGGCTTTGCACCAGGGCGGAATTGGAGAGGCCTTCTTGTTTTTTCAAGCGATAGGTGGTGAGTCCATGGTGTTCCACCTGCTCCAAAATGGAAAATAGTTCAAGATGCTCGGAGAGTTGCCCTGCAGTGGTGGTGAGGGAAAACTCGCCCGTGCGATGTTGCTCGCGAATCTCTCGCACACTGCCCTGCAAACGTACTTGTGAGCGGTGGATGAGTGCGATGTCGTCGCAAACTTCTTCGACACTTGCCATGTTGTGCGTGGAGAAAATGATGGTGGCTCCGCGATCGCGCAACTGCAACATTTCGTGTTTCAGCAACTCTGCATTGAGGGGATCGAAGCCCGAAAAGGGTTCGTCAAAGATCAACAACTTAGGTTCGTGCAAGACAGTGATGATAAACTGTATCTTTTGTTGCATACCCTTGGAGAGTTCTTCGAGCTTCTTGTTCCACCAAGGCATAATTTGGAATTTCTCAAACCACATTTCCAACCGCTGTTTGGCTTCGGCGTGAGAAAGTCCCTTGAGTTGCGCGAGATACAAGGCTTGTTCGCCCACTTTCATTTTGCGATAGAGGCCGCGCTCTTCAGGAAGATAACCAATATAAGCCACATCTTCTTGAGTGAGTGGCTTTCCGTCGAACACCACCTCGCCCGTGTCGGGGAGAGTGATGTGATTGATGATGCGAATGAGGGTGGTTTTGCCTGCCCCATTGGGACCAAGCAAACCAAAGATGTGACCGCGTGGCACTTCGATGCTGACATTGTCCAACGCAGTGTGCGCTGCAAATCGCTTAGAAACCCCACGAACAGAGAGGAGATTAGACATATTAGAGGTTAGATATTAGACGTTAGAAAGTAGACGTTAGAGCATAGAGGTTAGAAGGTAGGAATTAGAAGATAGAGATTAGACACAAGGGGATAGATGTACATCTAATGTCTAACGTCTAATCTCTAACGTCTATATCAAGGCTCTGTCTCACCTTCGATGTAATCTTCCAAGAAAAGATTTTCACCATCAAAGACAGCGTAGGTGAAAAGGCTGATCCAGTCGCCCAGAATTACGACACGCGAGGACTTCGACAACATGAGATCGTAGTCTATGTGGCGATGTCCAAAAAGGAAGAAGTTGATTTCTGGATGATCTTTCAAGTATTGTTTTGCAAACAGAATGAGATGCTCCTTGTCTTCTCCCATAAATGGCGGTTCTTTACCGTCTTCACGCTTCAAACGACTGTGTTTCGCCCAGTTCAATCCGAAACTCATGCCCCAACGTGGGTGAATCGCAGCAAAAAGTGCCTGCGCAATGGGATTATGGAAGAGGGCGCGCAAGAAACGGAAGCCACGGCTGTCGTCGCCTATGCCGTCGCCATGGGCAAGATAAAAGATTTTACCATATAATTCTACGGTGCACGCGGTCTTATGCAGCACTACTCCGCACTCTTCTACGAGATAGTCTTTCATCCATAGGTCGTGATTTCCCGTAAAATAGTGCACTTCTACGCCAAGGTCAGTGAGTTCGGAGATTTTGCCCAAGAATCGGGTGAAACCTTTGGGGACTACCGTCTTATATTCGTGCCAAAAGTCGAACATATCGCCAAGTAGATACACTGCACCTGCCTTGTGTTTGATGCTATCGAGGAAGCGTACGAGACGACGTTCCTGCATGCGACGGCTTTGAATGGCGAGACTGCCAAGATGTGCATCGGAGAGGAAATAGATGGGTTTCATATAGACGTTGGAGATTAGACGTTAGAGGGTCGCAGACCCTTTCTCACTCGCCACGACAAGCGCGGTTCGATATTAGAGGTTTGACGTTAGAAGCTAGACATTAGAACGGAGAATCTAGGCTGAAATACCGATAGATGGGCATTTAACTTCAATAGTTTATCCTCAAATGGTCGGTATCTTGCCATGAAGTGTCGGATTTTAGTCCATAGCAACTAGGAGTTTGGAGTTGGACTCTTGCTACTCTCAGAGGAGGGTTTAGGAGTGTTAGGACGATATGCCCGCAGTTCGTTAGGATTAAAGACGGCAGTAACATCGGGAATACCGAGTTCTTCGGCAGAGAGTCTGCCCGTGTGGTACTGTCCTGCCGCACAGAGGGTGAGAAATCTCAGACGAGCATCACTCACCGCTGCGATGGTGCGCGCAATACTGCTGAGAGTGGCTCCCACCGTGAGGACATCATCGAGGATAATCCAGCACTTGCCTTGCAACCGTTCGGGATGTTGCACCGCAAAGATGCCTTCTACATTGGCTTTTCGTTCGGTAGGCGCAAGCGTGGTCTGAGAAGGATTGTCTACCTTACGCACAAGAATGTCTGTCACAATGGGAAGTCCCGTAATGACCGACACACCACGCGCAAGGAGTTCACTCTGATTATAGCCACGCTTAGCCATTCTTTGCTTCGACAATGGCACAGGAATGATGCCGGCTACGTTCTCAAAGAAGTCTGTGTCAAGGAGTTCAGTCGCCATGGCTCGTCCAAAACTTTGTGCGAGTGTCGTGCGCCCTTGATATTTGAAGCCATGCACGGCTTGAGCCACGGCATATTCAGGTTTATACCACATGAAAGCACTCACGCGCTCTACGTTAGGTTCGCCCCAAAACACACGTTCTAACACATTGCCCTTGCGACCTTTGAGGTGGGTATAGGGAAGTTTGAACCAGCATTGTGGGCAAAGTCCGTTGCCATAAAGGGTTTTACCACAAATGGCGCAGCAGGACCCTGTGAGCTGTGCCCATGCGATTTGAAGAACCTCGCGGAGGGGCTGCCATACGTTGGTGTTTTTCTGCTGCGCCATTGTGTGTCAATGATTAGTATTTTCCCACCATCACGACAATCATTGCACGTTGTGTTCACCGACCATCGGTTGTACACCTCGAAAATGTCTCATAGCGAAGGGTAGAAAAAGGAAACGGACTAGAGGAAACCAAGGTCAAGCTTGGCTTCTTCGCTCATCATTTCGCGGTCCCACTCGGGTTCAAACACGAGATTGACACGAACATCCTTCACACCTGGCACACCTGCGCTCTTGATGCGCACATCTTCCATGATGAAATCTGCGGCAGGACAGTTGGGAGCTGTGAGTGTCATCTCAATTTCTAGGAGACCATCGTCAGCAAGGTCAATGTTGTAGATCAATCCAAGATTGTAGATGTCTACTGGAATCTCTGGGTCGTAGACAGTCTTGAGGACTTCCACGATTTGTTCTTCGATTTTCAATTTTTCTTCTGGAGTCATGTTTGTTGTTTATTGCGTTGTTTGAACCCAAATCGGTCATTAGACCGTTATAGTACTACTCATAAT
>JABZGM010000167.1 GCA_015259235.1 Alloprevotella sp.
CCTTTTGTCCTTGGCTATATGTGGTATGCGTGGCGTGCGCTTGATATTCACAAGCTCACAAAGGAAGAGATTGAGGACCCTCACGCTCATACTTACTAGAGCCCATCGCAGTAAGTAAAAAGGCTTGTACCTCAAGAGGTACAAGCCTTTTTTGTTAGTAATACTTATTCTCTTGGAGACCTCCCAAGCGGTCTCTTTTAACTCTTTTCTTTTTGTATTATGGTAAATGCTTTCACAATTTGAATTAGCCTGAGAGAGTCAAGGACGCTTGGATACAAGAGTTGGCTGTTTATTTCATTTTCATTTGGTATTCTTTCGGAGTAAGGCCAGTGATGCGTTTGAAGAAATTATGAAAAGCTGATGAACTAGTAAAGTTCAGTCTGTCTGCTATTTCATAAATCATCATACCTTTTGTATTGAGGAGCACTTTAGCTCTAAGAATAATAGATCGATTGATCCAAAACATCACACTTTGCCCACTGGCTTCTTTGATTACTGCCGAAAGATAATGAGGGGTGATGTGGAGCTGTTCTGCATAGAAAGGGATGTTGCGGTGTAGTTCACAGTATTGTTGTACTAGATGTTTGAAGTTTTGGAAGAGTTGTTGTTGGCGAGCAGCTGCATCAGTGACCGTAGTTGCGTTCATTTCTTTATAAATACACAGAATATTGACCACCATAGCTTGTACAATGGGAAGCACAACATCTTTGCGAAAAGGAGTGTGCTGTGTCAAGTCCCAAATGAGATAGGTCATTTTGAGTAACTGTTGGAAATCTTCGGGAGATGCAGGGAACACAAGACTTTCATCTATGAGGAGTTTTTCGCGAATTATAAAAGCGATTACTTCTAAATCGTCACTACATTCCTTTAGTTCCATGATACTATCAGCAGGAAGCAGAAGCACGTGCCCTTGTTCTATATACTGGTCTTCAAGATTTAAATTGACCTCTACGCATCCTTTAAGAATAAGGATAAGTCGTGCTTCTGCCACATGGTAGATGATTTCTTTTTGCAAGGACGCAGTGTTGAGAGGTTTATCGTTGAGGATAATACTTAAATGCCTATTGTGAAAAAAACGAGAGTTAGTACACGCTAGACGATCAAAAGATATATTTTCAACTGCCAGATACTTGATGGGCTTTCTTTCTTTTATGGGATTCATGAATTGTATGATTTTATTGCAAAGATAGTTGATTCTATAACCTCTTGTATAAGAAAAAGTGGAAAATCGTACAAATCATGATTTTTTCGTCCTAATTTGAAAGTGGATAGTCATATTCTTCTCTCTACTTTTGTCCTAGCATTTCAAAACAGATAGCAGATATGACAAAAAAACTCCTCTTTCTCTTGGCTTTTCCTTTCATGGGAATGGCGCACGCTCAAACCTTAGGTGAATGTATACGAGCTGCTGAAAAGCACTATCCTCAGATTCGCCAATATGGCCTTATCGAGATGACAACAAATCTCACAGTAGCGAACATTGCTAAAGGATGGTTGCCACAGATAGCTACATCGGCACAAGTCACCTATCAGACCGACGTGGCAACATGGCCTGAGTCTATGCAAGGAATAATACAGCAGTTGGGAGTGAATATCAAAGGACCTTCTAAAACTCAGTATCGGGTGGGTGTAGATATCCAACAGTTGGTCTTTGACGGCGGAGTTTTGAAGTCTCAGCAGGCAGTAGCTCGTTCTAAAGGTAGGGCAGAAATAGCACAGATGGATGTCAGTCTCTATGCACTTCGTCAACGCGTACATGAAATGTATTTCTCGCTCTTACTACTCTCCGAACAAATAACGCTCAATAATGACTTACAAACTCTACTCGCCGCTAACGAACAGCGCTTGGCAAGTATGGTGAAAAGAGGCACAGCAGCAGAATGTGACTGGCAAAGTGTGAAGGCGGAGCAGCTCTCTGCGGAGCAGCAGGGTATTACGTTGAAATCTCAGTTGCAAACATTGGAACACTTACTCTCCCTCTTTTGTGGCATTGAGGTGAAACATCCCCAAAAGCCTGTACTCTCTACTCTTCGCGATCAACAAACGGTGGAACGTCCAGAACTACGAGCCTTTGAATCGCAGTTGCAGGTGCTTGGAGCACAAGAAAAAGCTATCAGTAGTGCACTTCGTCCTAAACTTGGATTTTTTGCTCAAGGCTTTTACGGTTATCCAGGCTACAACATGTTTGAAGATATGATGCACCATCGGTGGAGTCTCAACGGCATGGTGGGAGCAAAACTGGTATGGAATCTCAGTGCTTTCTATTCTTGGAAGAAAGATAAAAGCAAGATTCAGCAACAGCGTGAGATTATAGAGAATAATCGCCAGACATTTCTCTTCAACAATCAGTTGCAACAGACAGAAACAAAGGAGAATATGAAGCGATTTCGAGAACTAATGAATAGCGATGAAGCTCTGTTGCAACTCCGCACTGCTGTGCGCAAAGCTGGAGAATCTAAATTGTCAAGTGGCATCATTGCTGTTAGTGATTTATTGCGTGATATCAATGCTGAAAATGCAGCACGAGTGCAAGAAACAATCCATGAAATCGAATGGCTCAAGCAAGTGCATCAGCAATACATCACACTAGGTATTGATGAATAATAGCTAAAAAGCAGAAATCTAACCCCTACATATATTGTCATCTCAACATTGAATAAAAATGAAAAAGATAATTTTCCTCTCTCTCCCCATTCTCTTTTGCATATCTTGTAACAAAAAAGAGAAAGACTTTGACGCAACTGGTATCTTTGAAGCAACAGAAATCACTGTTTCCGCACAAGCCTCAGGAGAAGTCCAGCAGTTGGACATTACAGAAGGGCAAAGTCTTGATTCAGGTGCTAGGGTTGGTCAAATTGACGTCTATCAGTTGGTGCAGAAGCAAAATGAACTTGAAGCAGCCAAGCAACAAATTTATGCAAATAAGGCAGCGACCGACAGTCGTCAACTAGATTTGAATAAACAGTTAGCCTCATTACAGCAACAGATTAGCCATGCCCAACGTGAAAGACAACGCTTTGCAAGACTTGTGCAGGATGGAGCTGTTGCCCGTAAGCTGTTGGACGATATCAATGACCAAATCTCTTTATTGCAACGTCAGTTGGAGGCCACACGAGATCAGTTTCGTAGCACAAACGCTTCCCTTGCTGATCAGATCAAAGGCTTTCAAGCTCAGATGAAAGGCGTAGAGGCTCAGCAGCGACAACTAGAACGCCAAATCCAAAATGCCACTATTGTAGCTCCAAAAAGTGGAGTAATGCTGGAGCAATTAGTTAAGGCAGGAGAATTTGTTGGAGTGGGTAAACCATTGTTCAAATTGGCACAAATGGACCACTTATATCTCCGTGCTTATGTGACGTCTGCACAATTAAAGTCTGTGATGCTTGGACAGAAAGCTAAGGTTTATGCCGACTATGGAGGTGGACAGCAACAAGAATATGTGGGTAAAATCGCCTGGATTTCCTCGCGTTCGGAGTTTACACCCAAAACGATTGTTACTGACGATGAGCGAGCAGATTTGGTGTATGCCGTGAAAATCCTGATCAAAAACGATGGTCGGGTAAAAATCGGGATGTACGGAGAAGTGAAATTCTAAGAAAATCATTGCTATGATGCAAGCAATAGAAGTAAAGGGCATAAGTAAATGTTATGGCAAGGTACGAGCTCTCTCGGAAGTTTCGTTTTCTGTGAATAAAGGGGAGATATTTGGGCTCATCGGTCCTGATGGAGCGGGCAAAACAACTTTGTTTCGCTTGCTTTGCTCCCTGCTTGTGCCTGAAACGGGCGAAATTCGGGTTGAGGGCTTTGATTCCGTAACTCAAATGTCGGAGATTCGTCGGAGAATAGGGTATATGCCCGGAAAGTTCTCTCTCTATGAAGATCTGACCATCGAGGAGAACGTTCGTTTCTTCGCTACTCTCTTTGACACCACCTTCGAAGAAGGTTATGATGCGATAAAAGCAATTTATTCACAAATCGAGCCTTTCAAAGATCGTCGAGCTGGTGCTCTTTCGGGGGGAATGAAACAGAAGCTAGCTCTTTCGTGTGCGCTGATTCACGCTCCCTGTATTCTCTTTCTAGATGAACCAACGACGGGGGTTGATCCCGTGAGTCGCAAAGAATTTTGGGAGATGCTTATTACCCTCAAAGAGCGAAACATTACCATTGTAGTAGCGACTCCATACTTGGATGAGGTGCGTTGCTGCGATCGTGTGGCTTTTCTGGATAAGGGAGAAGTGAAAGGTATAGATTCTCCTGACGTTATCCTCAATCGTTTTGCGGAAATCTTTAATCCTCCTCCCATAGAACACGCGAAGGTAGCTAACACTGACCCGATAACTTCAACTAAAGAAGAGTCTAACTCGAAATGTGTAGGGGAGCATGTAATAGAAGTTGAACATCTGGTCAAAGCTTTTGGAGACTTTCATGCAGTCGATGACATCAGTTTTGCTGTGAAACGAGGAGAAATATTCGGATTCTTAGGTGCAAATGGTGCAGGCAAAACAACAGTGATGCGTATGCTCACTGGACTGAGCCAACCTACTAGTGGTATGGGATATGTGGCTGGTTTTGACATTCGCACCGAGTATGAGCTGATAAAACGCAACATTGGGTATATGAGTCAAAAGTTCTCTTTGTATAATGAACTCACTGTGGCAGAGAATATCCGATTGTTTGCTGGGATTTATGG
>JABZGM010000168.1:0-1631 GCA_015259235.1 Alloprevotella sp.
GGTGACTTCTATAAAAATGGAGGCAGCTAAAAGGAGAAAACCATAAGAAAATCCATCGACAACGAAGACGTGCGCATCAATGTGCGCGGTGCTTTCAAGGTTATGGCATATTCAGAGCAAATTGAAGGCGCGTGGCGCATCCTCTCCACCCTCAACCCACTTATCGAGCGCCTTCTGTGGGACGGAGAAGCCGACCAATTCGAGGAGCTCCTCGATATGGTAGAAGATAAGAAGAACGAAGCCTACCGATGCGCTTACCAAATTGAGCGCCTCTTTGACCTAGTATTACGCAAACGATAAGCCCAGAAGGCGAAACTACGGATAACACCAACAACCCAAGGAGCAAACGCAATGAAACAAGAAGAACCAAAGTATACCGCACCCAGTTTGCGCAGAGAAGTCGCAGAAATCCTCGAGCTACTTCGCGGACTATCTGCCAAAGCGTACACTTACACTTACCTAGTTGATAAAGCGAAACCAGGTGACCAAGTAAACATCACGTACGCATCCGAAATCTACGAAAGCACAGAACGAATCCAAGCAGCAGTGCGAACGGTGGAGAAGTTTCCGCATCTCATTGAGCTAGTACAAGACCAAGAAAAAGATTTGCGCAAACTATATAATCGACTAGCTAAGATATTTCTCGACGCACACACAGAGTATCGCAAAATCATGGGATAACACCAACAACAAAGGACCAAAACAATGAAGACGAATTTACACGACAACAATAAGACGCTAGCCGACATCACTGGCACCAACATTTCAAACCTTTCCGCTATTCAGCTGACTGTGGGTGTGGTGTGCGCTGCTGCTTTGATGATAATGGGTATCGCTACGCAAGAAAAGAGCTACTGGTGCATTTCGTTGGTGGTAGGCTTTATCACCGCTTTGCCTGCCACACTGGAGATGCTGAAGGACATCGAAAAAGAAGGAAAGGAGGGCTAAAAATGGGCTACTACATACTCACCGACTTTGACATCCGCAACATCACCGCGCAAGCCGTGGCTGTGGGACTGGTGGAGGCTACACGCATACAGCAGCCCAGCACCGACCTCATCACCAAGAGTGAAGCGTACCGCCGCTATGGCACGCGAAACCTGACCCGATGGGAAGACGCGGGACTGGTGAAAGGAAAGCGCACAGGACCATCGGCAAACAACTCCGTACGGTATTCGGTGGCAGAGATAGCGCGCGCAATGATGGGGGACGGCATAAAAACCGCTTGCGCCCCCGTGCCTGAGTCTTTGCTGAAAAAGATGTGCCAACGCTAGAAAAAAAGACCGTGAACGTCCGCAGCGGTGGATGTGGTAAAAGCAGTAAGATAGACTGTGGAGAATAGTCCATTTCTAGGCGGTTCGATTCCGCCCACGGTCACAAATTGTTATGTTGCATAAGTTATGAGAAAGATGTATGCGCGCAAGTTGCGAAACATCCGCGCATAGACAAGACAGAAAATTTCATGGTATGAAATCCCCTGCGCCATGCAGTGATGCACCACGCAGGGAAACGGCAAAGCAGGTTTGCACCCACTATCGCGTGATAATAGATGTTTGAGATTATGAGTAAAGATAGTGCAGCGCGCAGGGGTGGCGGTTCGATTCCGCCTTTGCCACAAATAGGTTTTTGTA
>JABZGM010000168.1:1641-4686 GCA_015259235.1 Alloprevotella sp.
GTTTTTGTATTCATAAGATACGCACAACGCGCGCAAGTTGGGAAACGTCCGCCGTTGGAATATTTGATTTACACTTATCATTTCACCCACGTCATGCAGTGATGCAGCGCGTGGACATGGCGAAGCAAGGTTGCCGCGTTCCATTTTTATTGTGATTTGGAGATATTATTGTTTGCGGAACGTTTGAGTGGTTCGATTCCACTTTCGCCACCAAGTTTGTAATGTTTTGGACATATCACACTCTCATACAGCAGCGATGCAGGATGAGAGCCACGGCAAAGCAGGTTGGCGCACTATGGTTTGATAGTTTTCCAAGTGCCGCGGTTCGATTCCGCGTTTGTCACCAATAAATGAAGAAGAATATGAATAAAACAGACACCCAGCCCGATTGCGCCATCCTTTTGCAGCACGGCACGAAAAAGGTACTGGCTAAGAAATTCGGCTACACCCGAATGACCATACAAAAATATCTCAAAGGGGCTGCAACAATGGCAGACAGTCAAAAGCGCGCCAAGAAGGTGCGAGAGTATGCCCTCAAACATCTCAACGGGCAATATATCAACTCTCAAACAAGTAACTAACCCCACAAAAGAAAAAGAAGTAATGAAACCCCAACATCTCAACACCGTGGTGATGATTCGCAAACGACTAGCGAAGCACCTCAAATTCTTCCCAACGCTTGAAGCGTTGGAAACATCGTATCAATGGATTATCAACGCACCGCAAGAACAATGGGCAGACCGCACCTTTGCCGCCATTCAAGCCGCTAGAGGGAAGAAAGACCAGAGCGCGGTCTATGCGTGGACCTTTCAAGGCAGCACCCACGCAGGGGAATGATGAGGCGCAGAGGGTGGGAAATCACCCGACCGCGAAAAAGAAAGACAAATCACCCTCCCCTCTCTAGCACGCACACAACGCAGCAGACGGAGAGGAAAACGAAGGGGGCGACCGAAATAAGGGGCTTTTCAAATGTTTTGAAGGAAGAAACCGCGGAAAACGTCCGACATTTTCCCGATTTTGTCCGACATCTTTTTCATTCCGTCCGACATCTTTTTGATTTCTTCCCACGGAATCGCCACCCCCGAGCCACTTAATCAGTGTGCAAAGGTATAACCCCCTTACAATCAACAACAAAGCAAAAACGCTGAGAATGGCGCAAAACGAAGCACAGCAAACGCAGCGCGCAGGCGTGCGATTCTCAAAATCTCCACGACCCAAACACAACAAGCATTCAGTAGTTCGGAAAAGCCGAACAACTCACAAACCAAGCATTCAGCAAATGAAGATAGACTACCCGCTGTATATCGATTCTTTCGATTTTGCCCAGGCGACTCCAGACGAAGATGAAACAGAAGTTCTAATCGAACTTTTTACGATTTTCGCTCACGAACACGTGATAGAAGCCTACAAGGAAGTCCAGCAACGCGAACCCGACATTTTCCCCCCATTGCTAGAGAAGTAGTAAACAACCCACACATCAACATAATGAAAAGAAATGGAAGTAAAAGGAAAAGTAAAAACGATATACCCAGCCGAGAAACTCACCTTCCAAGATGGGCGCACTTATACGCAGCAGCTCATCTTGTTGGACTGCGGAGAATATAGCCGCGGTGGCGATTTCTACGAAAATGATTTGCCGTTCTATTTTGGGGAGAAGCATCTGAGCAAACTCTCCGCGGTGACGATTGGTGCAGAGGTGTCGGTGTCGTTTGGCATCAAGGGACGCGCTTACACCTACACCGACAAAAAAGACCAAGTGACAGAGCGCACAGGATACAGCGTGCGCCTCAACGCTTACGACATTCAGGTGGTGGGCAGCGTGCAGCCAGCGCAAGGAGTTCAAACCGCACCAGGATTCCAACCAGCACAACAAGCCCCGATGCAAGCCCCCACGGCTCAAATGCCTCAACGACCAGCCGCGCCAGTGCATCAATACCCACAGATGCAAGCGCCACAAGTGCAGCAGGCAGACACCGATGATTTGCCCTTCTGAGGTGGTGAGTGTTGAGGCATCAAAGAAATTAGCAACCTAAAAGCAGAAAGCCAATGAAAGATTTAGAACATCGACTGCAATGTATGTGCGTGCGGTGGTTTAATCTGCAACACGCCAACCTTCGCGGCACTCTGTTTGCCGTCCCGAATGGGGGGCAGCGCAACGCACTGGTGGCGGCAAAGCTCAAAGACGAGGGAGTGACGGCAGGGGTGGCAGACCTTCTTCTTCTCATCCCCAATGCCACGCACCACGGCTTGTGCATCGAAATGAAGACGGAGAAAGGGCGACAGAGCGACAAGCAAAAGGAGTGGCAAGCGCTCATCGAAGAAAAGGGATACCGCTACGAGGTGGTGAGAACCTTCGAGGAGTTCACCACGCTTATTGAAGAATATTTACAACAACAATAAAACAACAACCACAATGGAACAACAAACAGCAAACGAAGTCTTCTTGAAGGCTTTCAACGCACGCAACAGCGAAGCAATTCTTGACCTCAAGGCGGAACACGGCATCGGAGGTTACGGAGTTTATTTTCTACTACTCGAAGAGCTTGCAGCCAGAGGAGGGGTGGCGATATATGACGCAAAACATTTGTCTTTCAAGTTCCGCGCCGAAGTGTGGCTAGTTCGCACCATCATTGAGGACTACGGTATCTTCGACCACAAAAAAGGTTTATACTGGTTGAAAGACGAAATCAAATAACCATCAAGGGAAAATAACATGGCACGCCCTACCAAGTTAGGGCTGGATTATTTCCCACACGACACGCATACAGACGAAGATACAGCCCTGCAACTCTTAGAAGCGGAGTTCGGACTTGATGGGTATGCGGTCTATTTTAAGCTCCTAGAAAGCATTTACGCGCAAGGGTACGCAAAACAATGGGGTGAGGACGAGTGTCTATTATTCGCAAAGAAAATGGGTGCCGTCAATGTTCCAAAGTTATCAGAAATCATTAAGGGGTGCATTAGGCGTTCTCTCTTCGATGAGGGGGTATATAATCTGTTCCAGATTCTGACATCAAAAGCAATACAGCTGAGGTGGCTAGAGGC
>JABZGM010000169.1 GCA_015259235.1 Alloprevotella sp.
GTTTAAGAATGTGCAAATGTATGTGCTTGCTAATATCAAGCAAGACCTCTACACCAAGCTTCACAATGGCACCATCACCACTATGGCTGCGCTCGAAGCAGAAGTGCATCAAACCCTCGAAACCGACAAGGCTAACGAAATGCCTAAGCCTTTCTTGATGACTGGGGTTTCCGACGAGTTCAGTTGGACTGGAGATACTGATAAAGAAGTAGAAGTTAGTCTTAAACGCGCCATTGCAAAAGTGACCCTCGTGTTGCACTATGATTGGGATAAGCTCAAATACGACAGCAATCTCTCCACCACGGAAGATCGTTTCTCGATGATGGATTTCGGTGCAGAAACTAAAGTTGGAGTGAGTGCAACTAGTGCATCAACGGTCAATAGCGCAGAATTGAAGTTTGAAGGCTATGATGCTGCGAAGAAAACGGCTACTTACACCTTCTATGTCAACGAATATGATTTGACGAAGGCTGAGGCTGCTCAAGCGCTACCTCCTTATCTCTTGCTCAAACTCAAATCTATTGACGATCCCAACTATAGTTTGAAGAGTGGAGTGGCTCCTGCTGCCAATGCAGCTGTGCTCGACACTTACTACCGTTTGGTGTTTCCCATGACGATGGAACGCAACAATTTCTATACCCTCCATGCTCACATCAGCGAAGCGGGTTCTGACGGAAAAGAAGGCGCTCGTACGCTTCATTTCAATCTCAAGGTAGAACCTTGGCATGTCGACAACATGAACTTCGCTCCCGGCTATCTTCGTGCTGATTTTGCAGAATGGCTAGAGGGTGACAACTTGTAGTTTGCTCATCTTGAGAATGTTCTCTCTAAGAATGCGCTTATATTGAATGCTCATTTGAAAGTTCTTCCCAACAGATACCATCACAACGATGAAATATATCCTATCCACCTTAACCCTCTGCGCGCTCGCCGTGACGAGTTGTCAAAGTTACGACTCTCTCGACGAACCCGTGCAAGCGGTGAATGCTCGAGTGACGCGAAACGTATTTCGCTTAAAACCACTCAAACACGGAAATGCGCCACAAATCAACCAAGACACACAAGACGCTGAAGACAAAGTGGTGTCTGTGGTTATTGCTGGTAAGGCTGCCACGCACTATGATGCTGCTAAAGCTGAAGTCACAGTGCCTAGTGCCAACCGCACGCGCAGCTACATCTTCGTGGCGAATTTGAATAGCACAGATGCTGCGGCCATGACTGCTACTGCTAACAACTATACCACGGCTGAATATAAAACTGCTGACTATCTGCGTGGATACAATGGTAATGATGCAAAGAAAGTCATTCCTATGGTGGCTGCTTTGGAAAATGTGCATCCTAGTCAATTTCAACATTCCACGGCAGCAGGAGCTTCTGAATACGACTACGTCTACAATGCCGATGTTCCGCTTAAACGCGTCTTTGCTCGTGTAGAGTTTGAAACCTTCCCACTTCCCGAGAACGTCACCGTCACTGCACTCAAGGTAGTCAACGTTCCGGGTAAATTCACCCTCGCAGCTCCTATTGAGAATTACGACCAAAAGCATGCTGCAGATGCTACGAATTATCCCTATTTGGAAATTCCACTCGATGCTACGATGGACAACACTCGTCGCATCAAGCAAGTCTTCTATCTTCCCGAACACGTGGTGTCTAGTCCTCAGTTTCAATATAAAGACGACAAGAGCATGACGTGCATCTCTATGACTTACACGCAAAATGGGGTGCAAAAAGAAGCGCGTTTGAAGATTGCCAGCACCGATGCGGGTAAACACGGAGCTCTCCACGAGTTGCACAATGGTCAAGTGGTGCGCAACATCGTCTACCGTTGTTGGATGGACCTCGAACGCGTGCGCTCCTTCGGAAGCACACAGTATTGGTGGGCAAACTAACGTCGCGCAACGCATGAGTTCCGTTTGTTGTTGCAGAAAATGAGATTTTCTTCGTCCTCATTTGTGAACTTGCGATGTGTTCCCTTCCGTCTTTCCCCTTTCAAATAACATCTATTTATCCTAAACCCATATAGAGTATGAAACGAATACTCTCCTCCTTGTTTGTTGCCCTCACCCTTCTCTTGGTGGGAGGTGCTTTCACCACCTCTTGTAGCAACGAAATACTCTCCACTCAGCAAGTGGACAACACTCCACGCGCCTTCACCATCAAGTTGAGCGCGGGGTTTGAATTGCCCGAAATCAAAGAACTAGATTCTATACCTGGGACGCGTGCTACTACGGAGACGGTGAATTTAATTTTTCAGATTCAAGATAGTAGAAATAAAAAGGTTACTCTAGATGATGGTGGCAAATCTTCTACTCCTGCTAAATTTGCGCATCTCAACCGCACTCTCGTTGTAGAGCGTTATCCAACGATGAAGTTCTTGACGGTGGTTCGTGCCAAGAATCGCAAAGATGTCGTTTACTACGACTATTCGGAATGGAAGTACGACAAAGCAACGAATTGCTGGATTAAAGAAGCTATCAGCATACCGTTGTCTGCAGGTTTTGCGTTGAATGATGAAATCGAAGTTCGCCTTGCAGCTGGTGGCGAGATCACTGTTGCGGACGACCAAAAGAGTGCAGATATTAAAGTCGCAGTGAGTGTTCACCAAGAGGTGCATTTCAATTCTCCAGAGGCGCAAAAGATGGAATTGCCGATTCCTTATATTTCAGATTGGCACGATTTGACCTATGACGACAATACGACTGCCATGATTTTGGCTTCAGGACGAAATAATAAAATTTCTGTGAAGCCACAAGGGATATTGATGCTTGCCACAGTGCGCAATAACATGAGTATTCCAGTCACACTTGGTGGTATCCGTTTTAAGAGTAATGCCTTAGAGTATGGTGGTACATTCAATCTTGCAGGTGATAATGTTCAGTTCACGGAAAGTAATGAGAATTTGCAGGTAGTTACGGCTAGAGCGACAAAAGATATTTACAAGAATGTGAAAATCATGTTTCGTCAGCCGCTTCACCTTCGTGCTAAAATGGGTACCGAGAGCGATATCGCTTTAATTCTCACATGGGCTTTTCCGCATACCAATAAATTCGTCGGTACTTCTTGGTCAGGAGTACCTGCCGGAGCAGTGAGTAACAATTACAACCAGCAATTATTTGGACAGGTTCATGTTTACGCTGAAAATGTGTTTGACGCAAATGGCAATGAAGTAACGCGACCCAACTATGAGATGGTTCCAATTATGGGTACTTCCAACATCTTAAAAAGTGGTTATTCTTATACTTTCAACTGCGAATTATATGATCAACCTAATCTTATATTAGGTTACTTCGGTAAGTACACGGTCAATGCTGAAGGAACTGGTTTCGATAATTCGCATGACCATTCTAAAGTATCGTTAGTCAATTGGAAAGTAGCCAAAGAGTTTCTCGGCGGAGGTAAACAACTCACTTCTGCTGATGGTATAACTGGTAACCATATGATGATGCCTTATGCTGGTGGAGCCATGATTGTTGGTGCAGGTGGATGGGCAGGTTTCAATAGCCCTGGTAGATTTACACCTACTGGAATGGCTGCGCCTTATAATGGACGTTTATATTCGGCTCCTGGCGGAGGGGGAAATGATCGAATTACGAATAGAGCGACTGCAATTACTACTTCTATTAAAAGAGATCTTCCTCAAGTTGCGTGGAGATATGAGATTGCAGGGCATACAGTTATTCCTGGAGATCCATCAACTTATGTTTATTACCCATTGATTTCAAGCATCTATGTTGGCAAGTATTTTGTCGGTGGGCTGTTTACTCCTGTCTTCAGAGACTTAAGTTTGGTTGATGAAGAATTGTGGGAGTCTGAAATTGGTCGTCGCAACATTGTAGAAAGAAAATTCCCAGTTCCTGGTTTGTATAGTTCTGTAACACCAGCGGATGTAGATAATTTGTATCCTGCTAATCATCATAGGGATAAAGATAAACAAAGAACTAACTATTGGATGATTACTGATGAATGGTATACCAATAGAATTATGTCCTTTCTCAGCAGAAATCCTCAACTTAATAAAACTGGAAATGAATGGGTTGCGGATCTATATGCGGAGAAAAACAGTGGGTATCGTAGGCTTATATTGACGCCTTTTTTTAGTGCCCCCTCAAATGCTGGTGAATATAATGAAGGCAGACTTAGAAATATGTTGTTCCAGCCCCTTATCACCTATTCAAATGTCTACCAAGGCGACTCTGCCGACTAAGCCCTTCGCTTCTATATCATACGCTAGTTTTAGCTCCGTGCTAAAACTAGCGTTTTGTTTTACGCCCACTTTTCCAATCCATCCCTTCACACAAACATTGCGGCTACATTGCGCCTACCTTGCGCTTACGTTCCACCTACATTACAACAACACACTGACTTTTTTAAGCGTGAAACAGCGTGGAACAATTATTTTTTTGCTACCTTTGCGGTAGTAATTGATAGTTTGCACCGATAATCCACTACACGTATGGGAAAAATCATCGCCATAGCCAATCAAAAAGGAGGAGTGGGCAAGACCACCACTGCTATGAACCTTGCTGCATCGCTTGCCACGCTCGACAAGAAAGTGCTGCTTGTGGACTGTGATCCGCAGGCTAATGCCTCGAGCGGATTGGGAGTGGAAGTGGGAAAGATCGAGACTTCTGTCTACGAGTCCATGATTGGACAGCAGGATATTCGAGATAATATC
>JABZGM010000016.1 GCA_015259235.1 Alloprevotella sp.
CCACCAATTCACGCCCAATTTCTGCATACATCTTGCGGTGTTTCTGGTGCGCATAAAAACAAGCTGGGGTGGCGTGATCCACACTCACACTCGTGGCGATGCCCACGGCAGCTCCTGCTTCTTTTGCCCACACTGCCACCGAAGTCACGGGGGTGATGCTGTCGGTGAGCACCCCAATCGCGTTGTTGTAGGTTTTGCGTCCTGTGGCAAGTGCCGTACCACCAGCTGCGGAGTCCGTGATACCGTGGCTCGCACTTTGCGTGTTCACCAACGCCACGTGAGGGAATGAAGGAAATGTCAGCGGTTTGATGCCAATCGTCCCTTCGATGGCAGCCCCAAACGTTTCAGCAGCATTCACTTGGTTGACGCCCATACCGTCGCCAATGAAGTAAAACACATATTTGGGTGCATTTTGCGCCCAAGCACTCGCGCAAAACACCACGCCAAGTGCTAGGGAAAGGAGAGTTCTTTTCATATCAGAATCTATGTTTGTGTAGTCCGTAAGGGCAAAGTTACCATTTTTAGCCAAATGGACGAAGCAAATATACTACTTTATGTCTTCTTAATTTATGTATAATCACTCCTTCTTCCCTCGCGTACGCGCGCGCACAACAGGGATTTTGCACTTTTTGCTTTCACAACCTTCACAGAATTGGAAGTAAATATTTGGCAACTAGTAATTTAAGTGTGTTTTTTAGTAGACGTTAAGAGAATGCTGGTTGAAAAGGGGAAATCGAGGGCTGAAATGGGGGATTTTGGTGCAGAATGACTGACGGATTTTCTGTGCTTGCGATAGAAAAAGTAGATGGAAGGAGGGAAGTTTTAGGGAGATGGGACTCTTTCCCTCGATTTTGTGGCTGAGAGGACGAAGTGTCTTGGTTGAGTTGGGAGGATTTCCGAGTGTTTCAAGAAAAACGTCCGACATTTTCGGGAAAATCTCCCACGTTTTTTCAAAAAACTCCCACGTTTTTGTGAGAATCTCCGACGTTTTTGTGGAAGTGTAGGATATTTTTTGCGCGGTTTTTGTCTTCAGTTTTGGGTTGAAAATAGTCCTGATTTTTCGTTTCTCTGTGAAGGTTGTGAAAGCAAAAAGTGCAAAAGTCCAGGGATGCGCGCGCGTGTCGCACGCGCGTGAGAAAACCACTGCCGTGTGGATGCCTTTAGGACATCGCGTAATGAGTCGTCCTAGATGAGTGGGGGAAGGGGGAGGCAATGCTGGTTTGCTCATAGCTTAACACGCGTGATAGATTTGATTTGCTATGTGTAGGTGTCAAATATTGATATGTTTGAATGGAAAATGTCAGTTTTTTGCCGTTTTTTATCACTTTCCCTCCTTATCTACCCATATATAGTAGGGGACTTGCTAAGCACCACAATGGCAGGGTGGACAGAGGAGGATGACTAATCCCGAATGGGGATTGGGGAAGTCATCAAAGAAAAAGTTCTTCTGCGCCACTTGGGCGGTTGGAAGTTGACTACCTTTGCTGAGTGTCCACACAGATTTCACATTGGTGCGTGTTTGGTGATTCTAAATTTGGAATAAAGTTTTTTTGCTTATCTTTGCAATGGAAACTATAGTATAAATTAAACCCCAATCGGTCATTAAAATAAAATCTGTTTAGGATCAAATGACCGATTTGGGTTAAAAAACGAAACAGTATGGATTATGTTGCTGCCTTAGGGCTGGTGTTTTTCACCTCCCTTCCTTTGGTTGCTGCGGTGCACTTTTTGCGTCTTGCCTTGAAACGTGAAACGACTGGCACTAGTCGCGTAGTGTGTTTGGTCTTCGGACTTTTGGCACTCGTTTTCACCTTTTGGCTGAGTTTCCAAAAGGGAGAATGGGTTTGTGCCGATGCTGTGACCTTGTTGTTCAAACGCTTCATTCTTTTGGTGCTGCTATTGCCAAGTGCTTATTTCATCGAGAAAGCCTATGGACAGGTGTGGACCAACAGTCAACAATGTGGTGCACTAGCGAAGGTGCTGGGCAAAGCCGTGGTCACTTTCCTCGTTGCGGAAGCCGTTGGCTTAGGTTGCTACGTCTTGTGGTTCAAGTTTGTAGCCTAAACATTCTCGCTATTGATGACACCCAAGAGCTATCGATGGCACCCAAGAGGGTGGGTTACACTGTTGTTCCACTCATCTAGCGTCTCAAAAGAAAATCCCGCCTCTCACAGTGAGTGGCGGGATTTTACTATCCAGAAGGAGCAGTGAAAGTAGCTCCAACGAGTGGCAAATTACCTTATTGTCGCACCATCTTTTGAGCTATTTTTGCTCCTGAGGTGGAGACTTGCAGCACATAGACACCAGGTGTGAAGCGGTCGGTGGGGATGTTCACTTCGTCGCCTTGTGCGATGCTAGATAATTGTTGGCGATAGAGGCTGCGACCATCGAGCGACATCACCTCAAGGGTGGCGGTGCGCTCAGGATTGTTGAAGAGGATTTGCCATTGTGTGGCGATGGTGTGGAACGTGACTGGAGCGGCACTTCCCGACACGCGCTCGATGGCTGTGAGCGGATCTTTGCCAGCCTTTTTGAGCGCAAGTTTCAAGCCTTCATAGACGTTGATGAGCCCATAGCCATAGGTGGGTGTCCAGGCTTCCCCTTCCATATCGGCGTGTTTAGTGGATGTTTCTTTGATAATGTCCAGCACATCGGTGTAGGAGAGTTGGGGATTGGCTTCGAGCCATAAGGCGATGCTACCTGCCACGAAAGGAGTCGCCATAGAAGTGCCTTCCATATAACCGTAGTGATAAACCTTGTTGTTGAATCGGTTGGAGTAAGCGGCATTATTCTTGTCGAAACCAGGAGCATATTTGTTGAGCGCACTCATGATGCTTGCACCCGGTGCCAGCACGGCAGGCTTAGGGTAGTTTGGATTGAGCCAAGGACCATTGGAAGAGAATGTGCTGTGCGCGCCTTCCCTTTCTAACGTGTCTAAGACTGTGGTGGTGAAACTGCCCACTGCAATGGCTGAGGGGATGGAGGCGCCACCTTCGCCCACGATGTAGAGATTGTCGGGCTTGATGCTCTCAAACTTGGAGTCAGTCTTGGCTAGCACAAATCTTGCATAGTTGGGCTCTTCCGAGTAAATCCATCCGTGGAGCGTGGCATCAGCGGTGTTGGTGGATTTAGCGGTGATTTCTACACCAAAAATGATTTTCTTGTAACGACTTCCCAAATCTTCTAGGAGTTTGTTCATTTTCACACCGACAAAATGATTCTCTCGGTTATTCTTTGGGGATATTTCGCTCCACACTTTGCCGTCGTCGAGATATTTTTTCCAAAAGTCTGCACCGTACTTTTTAACTTTGAGTTGTTCCGCATTAGAAGACTTGACAGCAAGGATAGGGGTGACGGTGAATTGTTCTGCGTTCACCTCAGAGATGCCCCAAAAGTCGATGTGGGTGAGGTCATCTTCTGTTGCATTGCCATCTTGGTCTTTCTCATAGTGTATAAAGACTTGTTTCGTTTCTCCTGGCTGGAATGAAGAGAAGGCGTGGAAGTATTGGTCGCCTTCGTTACCCATGGCTCCCACTACGATGCCGCCTTTGTCTTGTGCCATTCGGTCGATGGCTTGGTCGTAATCGGTGCTGCCATCGTGAGGACCGATGACGCTTCCTAAGCTCAGATTGACCACCCAAGGTTTGTGCTCTCGACTGGCATAGGCTTTCACGGATCGTATGTCTTCGATGATTTCTGTGTTTTCAAACGAAGAGGGGATGACAACAATGTCTGCCTTAGGTGCAACACCATAGAAGGGATTGTCGGCATGTTTGCTTCCTGCGGCGATGTTGGTGACGTGGGTGCCGTGTCCGCTGCCAGAGTCGTAGGTGTCGTGGGTCTGTTTGCTGACATCCACATCGAGAATGGGAGCTGCCTTGCTCTGGATGTCTTTCTCAATGTCTTTGGAGCGATCCCAAAGCATTTTGATGCGCGACTTGCCGTTTTCGTCTAAGAAGCCCATGTGTTTGAACTCAAAACTTTGGTCGATGACGCCAATGACAATGCCTTTGCCGGTGAAAGGTGTGTCAAGA
This sequence comes from Alloprevotella sp., assembly GCA_015259235.1. Classification (GTDB taxonomy): domain Bacteria; phylum Bacteroidota; class Bacteroidia; order Bacteroidales; family Bacteroidaceae; genus Alloprevotella. The sequence continues at coordinate 4,035 of JABZGM010000016.1, forward strand.
TTATCTCCTGCGTGCACGCGGTCGACTCCTGTGACCTGACGTGCCTTTTGGAGAAAAGGGCGCAAACGCTTTGAAGCGGTGAGACGAACGATGCGTGTATCGTTGGAGAGGGTGGTGAGCCATTCGGGGGCTACGCGGGCTGTGACCACCGTGTTGCTGATGGTTGTGGCGTGTTGTCCTGCTTGTGTGAGCATTTCTGTCACCTGCGCAGAGGTATTGGGCTGCGTGGTGATGATGAGTGAGAGGGGTGCGAGGATGGATTGGCGCGCGCCATTGTAGTTGATGGTCGGTGCAGCGAGTGAGTCGGCAGTAGTGAGTGCTGCGCCAGCACGTGTGGTGCGGTGGGAGAGACTGTAGGCTTCTTGTTGTCGCTGCACTGCGCGGAGGGTGCGGTCGAGTTTCGTGTTGGAAGTCGTCTCTTGTGTAGAGGTGGTCTGTGCAGAGCTGGAGAGTGCGAGTGCGCAGAACACCACGGGGAGCATGTATTTCTTCATGTGGAAGTCAGCGTTTTGTGGAAAGATGTGTTTATGTGCATGAGCCCCGACTGAGGAGGAGACGGTTGGATAGTTCTTGCCCATAAAAACTTGAGGTGCGAATATACAAAAAACTGAGAATATCGCAGGCGATTTCTCAGTTTTTAATGATGATGGTAGTGCTTAGTTTTCTGAATAGAGTGCTTGCCTCTTCCGACAAAAAGATAATCTAAGGGAGAATCTTACGTTGAATCGGCACTACTTGGAGCAGGAAGTTACTGTCTATTTGGGTTCGCTGGATTATCTCACCACCACCTTGTGCGTGATTTGTGCACCCGGAGTGGAGATGCGAAGGAGGTAGACTCCTGAGGTGAGGGTGGTGAGATCGAAGGTTTCTTCGTGACCTTGCGACACCTGTTGGAGGTTGCGTTGGAGAGCCACACGACCATCGAGGGCAACGAAGGAAATCGTAGCGGAGCGTTCGGGATTGTTGAAAAGAACATTCCACACGCGACCATCCCCTTGGAGGGTGACAGGTTGCGCAGAGCCCGACACCCGCTCAATGGAGGTGGGATTTCCTGATTGTGAATCTATTCCAGCCATCTGCAAAGCCATCTTCAGACCTTTGTAAGCATTGATGCGTCCATAGCCTGTGATTTTATTCCAATTGTTAGACTTTCCAGGGTAGATTTTATAGGAAGTCTTATCGATGATTTCTTCGATGTCATTATGATCCAAGTTGGGATTAGCCTCCAACCACAGCGCTATCACGCCCGCCGCAAAGGGCGCAGCCATAGAAGTGCCTTGCATGTCGGCATAGTAGTAGTCTTCACCGTTGACTTTCACCTTTTCAGAAATCATCCAGTTCTTTTCATCAAAGCCAGGGTGGAGCTTGTTCATCGCACTGCACACTTGGGCGCCAGGAGCGAGCACGGTGGGTTTCTTCACCTTTTCATTGAGGACAGGACCCATGCTGGAAAAATAGCTGCGTTTTCCTCTGTCGTCTGTAAAAGTGACGCTCTGCTTGGTGATCTTATTGGTGTGCGTGTGGCGACTGGTGTAGGCACCCACGGTGATGGCAGCAGGAATGTTGCCGGCTGCATCAGCTACGGTGTATTCGTTGTCGCCTTTGAGAACTCGTTTTCTATCTATCTTTGGGATAGACTTATTATCTACATAGGATCCGCCCTGTGACACCCAACCGTGCACCAGTTCAGCTTGGTCTTTTGAGATATTCTTCAATTTCAGACCGAAGAGGATGGTGGCGTCGTTTTCTTCCATGCGAATTTTGGGAAGTGAGACCCAAAACTTGCTTTGGTATTTGTGCGAAAATGTGCTTTGCCCATCATGGAACCAAGCATGATTTTTCCAATAGTTTGCATCCTTATAGACCACTTTGTTGTTGATGAAAAGGAAGGGAGTGGCTTCGATGCGGTCTACTTTGTCGGTGCTTTGCGCCCAAAGGTCGAAAACGAAAAGTTTCGACTTCTTTTGGTCGTCGGTGAGTTTACCGTAATCTAAATAGTCAAAGAGGATGAAGCAGGAGTCGCCGACAGCGATGTTGTTTTTTATGTGAATATTACGGTCGCCATCATTGCCAGCCGATGCCACAAGGAGACCACCTTTGTCTTTACCTAACAATGACATGCTCTGGTCATAGCCAGTAGATCCATCGTGTGGACCTTCTTGTGTGCCAAAACTCATGTTGACGACCCACGGCTTTTGGGCTTGCTTCGCTTTATTGCGCACGAAACGCACATCTTCCAAAATTTCTGTGTCGATGAAGGTGGAAGGAATCATGATGATGTCAGCTTCGGGGGCTACGCCATATTGACCATTGCCCACATCGCTACCAGCAGCGATGCCAGTGGTGTGGGTGCCGTGACCTCCTGCCCCATGATCTTGAAAGTCAGTACCCACGGGGATTTTGTCTGTCGGCGATTTTGATCGGTTGGAAGTGGCATAAGTGGAATAGCCTGAGCGATCCCAAAGCCATTTGACGCGTGAGTTGCCGTCTTTGTCGAGGAAGGCAGCGTGGCGAAACTCAAAACTTTTGTCAATGATGGCAATGATGACATCCTTTCCCTTGAAGGGAGTGTAGAGTTCTTTGCCTGCATGCACTTCGTCTACGTGTGACATGCTACGTGCTTCTCTCATGAGGGGATATGCCTGTTGAGGCATCGCCATCTCCACCACCTCAGAAAGCTGAGCAACGGATTGAATTTGGGCAATGGGAATCTCTACCAAAAGGAAGTTTTCGGTGATGACGTTGGCTGTGCCACCGAGTTGTTGGACCTGCTGTGCCACCGCTTCAGCTTTGTTCTCTGTGGTTTGGACATTGAACGCTACGGTGTTGAGCAAATGGAAGGTGCCATTGGGAGTGGTTTGCTGCAGGGCTGCACTGTCAACTTGAGCGGCTCCACGAGTAGCAATAAATTGCGTTGCTTGTTGATAGCCATTTGCTAAGAGGGTGAGTGTGGCATCGAGCTTGGGCAGTGCTTCGTAAGGAGCAATGAATGAAGAAGGAGTGTCGACCGCTGCACCACGCGTGGGTATGGTAGGTGGGGCAGGAACAAAGATGCGTGCAGAGACAGCAAGCGCGGAGGCTAGTAGAAGGTTGCTGACTAAGGGTAACGAACGCTTCATGGAAGATGGTATTGGAAAAAAGGCGCAAAAGGGGGCTACTTAAGTGAGCATCTGCCCCTTTTGCGCCTTAGATGATGTGTGGTGTGAACAAGAAGGAGGTGCGATAGGCAACGACCTTCTTGTGTCACGAACTTTGTAGTCTAGTTTCTATGAATGACTTTTACCTCGTCTGGTGTGGTAAGAGGTGAGCCATTATTTGCCACGGCCTGATTGCACGTAGGTAATCACGGTTGTCGCACCACCCGAAGAGAGTTGGAAAGTAGCCGTGCGAGCTTTCTCGCTGGTGTTTTCTCCGAAGGTGAGTTTAACGACATGATGTCCCTTGGCAGGTTGCTTAGCCTCTTCGGGAACGGTGAGCCAGTTGGCGTCTGAAGTGAGGGAGTGGGTGGAGAGTTGGTTGTCGTAAAGATCGAACACTAGGTAGGTGGTTCCTCCCTTTTGTGGAAGTACTTCGCTGAAATTAGGCATCGCACTGGCAGAATTGTCTTGCTTAGCCACGGGGTTGGAGATGTTGAGCCAGCCCACTTGATAAATGTGGTGAGCCAGTCCATTAAGTGGACCGCCGTTGGGGAGGATGCGGAGATAGCCGTGTTGAAGAAGTTGAGTGGCAGGTGTAGTGGCTGTAATCGCTACGGGTGTTGTCTTAAAGTATCCGGGCTTAACCTCTACTTCTTGGGGTGTGATGGTGAAGGTCGAGTGAGTGGTAGCTCCGCTCACTGCATCAGGAGTGCCAGGAAGGTGGTTGTGCGTGGTGGGATTGTTTTTTTCGGGGGTCGCTTTCACCATTTCCACACGTGCTTTCCATGATTCTGTGCTGACCACCCACACGGTGTCTGTGGTCTTGTCTGCATAGAAAGTCGTGGTCTGTCTATTGTCACGAGTGCGAAGTTCCATCTGATGGTTTTCAACAACGGATTTAGTATTACACCCAGTGAGAAGAGTGAAGCCACCAAAGAGGAGGGACGCTACATAAAAGAAATGTTGTTTCATGATGTGGGGGATTTTGGGGCAACCTATGGGAGGATATTTCCTCCCACAGGTTGGGAGTTTATAGATTAGTAGGATACTGTTTGATAATCAAAGGTGAGATAACGCTATTGTCATGTGCTTTTCAGACTTTCGTTAGCGTGCTCTGCAAAGGATGGTGGTTAATACCAGTTGATGTTGCTAGAGTAACTGCTTCGCTTCTCGTATTTCAAGGCGTCTGCCAACTCTGCTGCACGGGCGCGGAAGGAGAAGTTGAACGAGGAGTAGGGCAAGAGAACGATGCTACAAGACATCTCAAAGCAGTGCAAATCGCGAGAGAGCGAGGCGGTGGTCATAGAGAGCCTCTTATAGTTGAAGTCGTAGCCCGAAGAGAAGTTGATGTTCCACCCCTTAGCCAGCGTGATATTGCCCGAGAAGTTGAGCGTCTGTGTGAAGGAGTAGGGGTAGCGCATGTTGCGCGTGTTGATGGGCTTGGTGCGGTCTTCAGACATGGTGACACCATAACTAAAAGTGAGGCTCCAGGGCAGAGAGAATGCCAGATATCCATCTTCGTCGACGTCGGCAGCCACCTTCTTCTCATTCTTTTTGTCTTTATTTTTGCGGAGCATGGGGTCTACGTTGGCGTCTTCTTTGTCGTCGTCAAGGTCGTTGTCATCGTTGTTAGTGCGTTTCTCCTCTTCTTTCTTTTTGCCTACAAAGTTTTCCCACACTTTGTCCCAACCACGACCTGCGAGCAAACCGAAGAAGGTTGCCATTTTCTTATTGTCGAGAGTGTAGGAGAGGTTTTGGCTCATGCCTTGGAAGCGTCCGAAGCGTCCGTGGCTCCATTCGGTGGTGTTGCCCACAATGACATTGCCGTTTTTGTCAAATTCATAGGCATAGGTATCAAAGCGCGCAGCCATGGAGAAGGTGTAGCGGGGGGAGAAACGCAAACGAACATTGGTGGAGAGTGGACTCCAAGGCTGATAGTCTGTCGCCAGATTGTAAGACATAGAAGCCGAGAGTTCGTCGATGAGAGAAATTTTGCGGAATCCGCTGGTGTCGGCATCCGACTTGAGTTTCATTTCCACATTGTTGGAAATGCTCATGTTGATGCTTCCCTGGCGTTTGCCAGTGGGGTAGCTAAAAACACCTGAAGCGTAGGGCGAGTATTCTTTTGTTGTTACCTTTCCATTGCGGTCGGTGTAGACATAGTTGGTGACATAGCCATAGCTACGTGTGGTGAAGTCGGGTGCGTAAGAGAAACTTACGTTGGGCTTGAAGACGTGGCGAATGGCTTGAATGCGAGTGCCGAAAAGTTTGCTCCAAGGTTTGTAGAATCCGTAGAGCGTGGTGTTGAACGACATGGAGGCATTCCAATCATAAAGATTGTAGAAACCATAGGTGGTGTCGCGTCGTTCGGCTTGTAAATTGTTGTCCCAGCTGAGGCGTTCGCGTGAAAGGTAGGTGCGTCCGCTGAAGTTGATGGAGGGAGAAATGTTGATGTATTTGAACAGCTGGAAAGTCGCATCGATGGGCACTCGGTGTTGCATACCATTTCTCCACTTGAGCAATGGGGTGTGAAAGAGTTGGTCTTCTTTGGTGATGATGGAGTTGGTGATTTGTCCCGTGTAAGAAAGACTGATTTTCTCGTACCAGCGTTCTTTTCCTACTGCCTTTTTGCGACGGAAGGGATAGAAGCGATTGACATTGATGGAGAGGTCGGGCAGGGTGATGGCGAGCGAAGAGTCGCGCATGTTTTGCGTGATGTTGCTTGATCCCGAAAGAGAGATGCCGAGTGAAGGGATGCTGTGGGTGAAGCTCACCGAAGAGGCGCGTGTGGACTGTGTGTAAGCCAGTGGAGTGTAGAGCGAAGTGAGGTTGCTGCGCTCATAGTTTTGGGAGGCATAATTGACACGTGCCGAGAAAGAAGTGTTGGGATTCGCCTTCGCATCGGAGGAGTGCGACCATTGCACCTTGAGACTGGTTGTTTTGTTGTAGTCTGGCAGGTTTTTTTCGCCCGTGATGGTGGTGAGATAAGAGACATAGAAGTTGCCGCGATAGGCATATCGCTTGGCATAGTTGGTCTCTGCCGATATACCCCACGAACCTTTAGTGTAGAGTTCTCCCAAAAGTTTGAGGTCCATGCGGTCGCCCAAGGCAAAATAGTAACCACCATCGCGGAGGTAAAAGCCGCGTGAGGTTTCATCACCATAACTGGGCATGATGATACCCGAAGAATATTTCTTGTTGAAGGGGAAGAATCCATAAGGGATGGCGAGCGGTAGGGGCACGTCTGCCACCACTAGATAAGCTGGTCCGAAGAAGGTTTCTTTACCAGGCGACACTTTAGCTCGCGTGAGTTGGAGATAAAAGTGTGGATGGTCGGCATCGCAGGTGGTGTATTGGGCATCTTGGAGATAGAAATAGCCATCGTTGGATCGCTTGGAGTCGACACTGCGCAAGAAACCATTGCCTTGTGTGGTCTTTACCTTTTCAATGAAGCCTTTCTTCGTCTTGAAATTGAACGACATGCGCTCACTTTCATAGTTTTCACTCCCTTGCTTATAGATCGGAGTGCCTTTCATGGCTTTGCCTGTGCTGTCGGGTACACCCTGTGCATGGACGATCGTAGAGTCCATGTTGAGCGTAATAAAGTCAGCACTCAAATCCATGTTTTGATAGTGCACCTTGGCTTCACCATAGAGATGGGCAAACCCTGTGGTGGCATCATAGACCAAGGAGTCTTTTGCCGTGTAATCTACCGGTGCTTCCAAGCCCGAACGCTGACGGGTGGTGTCGAGCTTGGCAGAATCTGCCAGAGCTTTGGCGTTGCTGACTGCAATGGTGGTGTCGCGGCGCAAGGTGCGGCTCAAACTATCGAGGTTGGTGACTGATGTGCGGCGCACGCTGTCGAGGACTTGTGACAAAGGGGAATTGCGATCAGCCTTCGCCACGAGTGCACTGTCGGATGAGGCAAGCGTGCTGAGCACTTGCGCGGTGTCTTCTACTGCATCGCGAAGCGCGCGGGTGCTCACAGCATTGGTGTCCGCTGCAACTGAAGGGGCAACGGAAGCGGAAGTCGTCGTGGAGGTCGCTATGGGGTGTGGTCGTCCAGACATGAGGACGCTTAGATTGCACCCAACGAGGGTGCTAGCCAATAGGAGAACGACTCCCCAGAGTAGGATTCTATGATGGATGATGCGTGGCAAGTGAGATGTCTGATAGGAATGTGTGATGAAAATAACCCTTAGCAAGATAGCTTTTGACCGACGCAGAAGATGCAATCGCTCTGCACTGGTGCTAGCTTTGCCGCAGACTAGGGGCAAAGTTACGATTTTCTATTCGAAAAGCTCTGTCCAGCAGCGAAATTTCTCCACTCCAGCATCGCCAAACTTTTCTAAACTCGCGATGGTCTGAGCGATGCTGCGTTCGCGCTCCAAGTGGCTTTTGCTATAAAACTTATCGGCGTAGCAAATGACTTGCTCTTCGATGGTTTCTGGCAGAAGGTCTTGGTCGGGCATGGGGAGACCACGCTGAGCGATGACTTGGCGCGTGAGTCCTGTTCCGGTGTGGCGCTCGCAGATGCGTGCAAGGGCTTCATAGAAAGTGGCGTCTTCCTCTTGCTGTGAGGACGTACTTCCCTCGTGTTCCGCCTTTTGACGCAGCAACTCGGCTTCTTCGCGCAGGAGTTGCGCACCGATGATGCCATGGAGCAGGTAGTGCGCTGTGCCATGACAGTGGAGGCCAGGTGCGTCTGTGCGGAAGATGCCGATGTCGTGTAGCATGGCACCAGCTTCCACTAGGGCGCGATTGGCTCCTAGTTCGGGATGTCGATCCACAATCTGTAGCGCACGTGTGCAAACTTGCCGACTGTGGTGCAGCAACATACGACGCAGTGCGTTGTCTTCGGGATAGTAGCGATAGAGAAGTGCGAGATAATCCATAGGCTATGAGAGCGATGAACAGAAGAAATGGAAATTCCTTTGGAAGCGTCGGACGATTTTATAGAAACGTGAGAATGGCGTTTTCGTTATTTCGTCGTTGGAGAACTTGTGCGCGGAGCAGCTGAAGACTTACTGCCGTGAGCAGGCGTTGCGTGTGAGGCATTGTTGCCTGCAGCATTGGATTTTGTGGTGGAAGTGTTGGGCTTTGCCGTGGCAGGAGTGGACTTAACCGCAGGCGCATTGGATTTAACCGCAGGCGTATTGGACTTTGCAGGCGTAGTGTTAGGCTTGGTAGCTGCTGGCATATTGGACTTTGGTGCCACAGGATTCGGACTGTGCTCTGATTCTTCGTTGGAATTAGCGTCTTCCTCACCTTGGTTCTGTCCATCGGCAAAGCCTTGGGCATAACCTCGTTTGTAGGCATCTGCGTAGTTTCTGCGTTGAGCCTCTGTGGGGAACTTTGATGTATCATCATAAGAGGCGCGCTCCATGTCGTCTAGCCCATCTTGTAGTCCTGCAAAATAGCCATCTTCATAACCTGCATCAGAGGGAAGGCGCAAATCCATGGACACGGTGTCGGTGGGTTGTGCAGTGTTGGTGTCGCTCGAGGGGAAATCCTCGGTCGGTGCCACTGTGGTGTCGGGAGTTGCCATGCGTTGCGCGCTGTCGCGTGCTGCAAATCCCTCGGGAGTGAGGGGTACGTCGGAAGAGCGTTTCAAAAAAATGATGATGCCAACGGCAAGCAATACCACAGCGATAAAGAGGATGCTGCGGATAATCGTTTCGTTGCGATCAGAAGATGGGTTTGCCATATTGTGTTATCCCAGAGAGTTATCTTTGTTAGAAGTAGAATAGAAGCAGGTTTCGTCTAGTTTGTGTGCCTATCTGCGCTTGCGACCTGCATCAATGCGGAGGAAGATGAAGAGCAGGAGGGTGAATCCCCATAATGATGAACCACCATAGGAGAAAAAGGGTAGTGGAATGCCGATAACTGGCGCCACACCGAGCACCATGCCAATGTTGATGAAGACGTGGAAGAGCAAAATCGAGAGCACACAATAGCCAAAGACGCGCCCAAACCTAGTGGTTTGCCGTTCGGCTAGATAGATGAGACGCCAGATGAGGGCTAGGAAAAGCAGGAGTACTGCACTTGCTCCCAAAAAACCTTCTTCTTCTCCTACGGTGCAGAAAATGAAGTCGGTGTCTTGCTCAGGCACATAGTCGAGTTTGGTCTGCGTGCCGTTCATGAACCCCTTGCCTTGAAGTCCACCAGAGCCGATGGCAATCTTAGACTGCGTCACATTGTAGGACGCATCTCTGTCTTCTTCGATGCCGAGCAAGACACGGATGCGCGTGCGCTGATAGTCCTTCATCACATTGTTGAGGGCATAGTCAGAAGCATAGAGAAAACCAATGCTTCCGAGCGAGAATGCGCTGATGAGGAGGAAGGTGCGCATGCGTTGTCCCAACCATTGCAGACCGATGTAGCTGATCATGGCGACACTTCCAGCCAGTTGTGCCCAACTGATGTCGAATGGGTAAATCCAAAGGGAAACGGCATAAGCAATGACATGGAGCAAGATGCCCCATAGGAGGATGCGCTGGGCGTGTTCGGGTTGTTTGGGACAGTAGACTCGGAGCATGCCAATGGTGAAAATCCAAATGAGTGCCATGACAATCACTTCGCCCAGGGAGGACAATGTGCCAGGTAAGGCAACATCGCCTTGACCGATGCCAATGACAAAATAGGCTACTGCGGCAACTCCACAGAAGAGTATGCTTCCTGGCATGCCCTCACGATAGAACATGAGGAAAAACGACAGATAGACGAGGGCAGACCCCGTCTCTTTTTGTAACACAATCAGGGCAAAAGGTAGAAGCACCACGCCAGCAGCACGGAGAAAATTCCGCCGTTCGTTGAGGGTGAATCCATATTGTCCAATGAGTTTTGCCACCATGAGTGAGGTGGCACACTTGGCAAATTCTGCCGGTTGGAGCGACACGGGACCCAATGATATCCACGAGCGCGAACCTTTGATGTCATGCGCAATAAATGGGGTGACCAGCAACAAGAGCATCATGCCCCAATAGAACAAGTCGGCGAGCATGTCGAAATAGTGGTCGTCGAACATGAGAATAACAGCTCCCAGTCCGAGAGAACAGCAGATCCAAACTAACTGTTTGCCAGGACGAGTGTCGAACGACAAGAAGTCTATGCCACCAAAACTGTGGCTAGCTCCGCACACACTGAGCCAGCCGAAGGCTAGGAGGGTGAGGAAGATGAGCAACACCCACCCGTCTGCTCGGAAAGCGGGGTTGAGTTGAAGATTATCGCGCTTGTCTGCCATAACTGATGTGACGATGTTGGAAGGTGTTGGCTTTGATTTCTGACGATGCAGAAAGTTTACCATTTACATATTGCTCCATGATGAGAGAGCCTATCGGCACGGCAAAGTCGGCACCGAATCCGCCATTTTCTACATAGACGCAGACGGCTATCTTCGGGTTCTTCATCGGAGCAAAGCCCATAAATGCCGAGTGGTCGTGACCGCGGTTTTGCGCTGTACCTGTTTTACCACAAACTTGCACACCAGGGAAGTCCGCACCTCGACAGGTGCCTTGTTCCACTGCGCGGCGCATGCCTGCTACTGCGTAGTTATAGTAGCGTCGGTCCACTCTGGTGCGGCGCATGTTGGTGTAGGTGGTGTCGATGCGCTCACCTTGCACGCTGTGCACCACATGAGGTGCGTAGAAATGTCCGCGGTTGGCGATGGTCGCTGCAAGATTGGCTATCTGCAGTGGGGTGGCAGTGACCTCACCTTGTCCAATGGAGATGGAGATAACGGTGAGTGCATTCCACGATTTTTTGTAGGCTTTGTCGTAATATGCTGCATTGGGAATCATGCCTCGGCGTTCTCCAGGAAGGTCTATCCCAAGTTTATAGCCAAAACCCATTGCCACGAGATGGTCTTTCCAGTGAGTCATGGCATTTTGCACGCTACCATATTTCCCTTTGTTACCAAACATGCGCAGGAGATTCCAACAGAAATAGGCATTACAACTCGTGCCGATGGCAGGAACAAGGTTGATGGGCGAGGCGTGTCCGTGACATCCGAGGTGGAGCCCTTTGTAGTTGAAGCCATGATGGCAGGGGAAAGCCACGCTAGGATTGATGCTTCCCTCTTGCAGTCCTAGGAGAGCTTGGGAGATTTTGAAGGTGGAGCCTGGAGGGTAGAGCCCACCAATGGCGCGATTGAGGAGAGGTCTTCGCTCATCGCGCATGAGCACACTCATGTGTTTGCTGCGATCACGGCCTGCCATGCTACGTGGGTCGTAGGTGGGTGCCGAAGCCATGGCAATGATTTCTCCCGTGGCAGGTTCGATAGCTACGATTGCTCCGAGTTTTCCTTCCAACAAACGCTCTGCGAGTTGTTGAGTGGCAAGGTCGATGCCTAGCGTCAAGTTGCGACCAGGATGGGCTTGCGTGTCGAATTTTCCATCCATATATCTGCCTTGTGTGCGACCGTGTACGTCGCGGAGCATGATGCGCATGCCTTTCTCTCCACGAAGGGCTTTCTCGTAACTGCGTTCTACCCCAAGTTTGCCGATGTAGTCACCGCTCTTATAATAAGCATCACTGTCGACATCTGCTTGGTTCACCTCTGCCACGTCGCCTAAGATGTGCGCACCGATGCCACTGGCATAGCGGCGCACACTACGTTTTTCGACACTGAATCCGTTGAAACGAAAGAGTTTCTCGCGAAATTTGGAAAAGTCTTGTGCGGGGATTTGGCTCATAAAGAGCTGAGGTGTGTTGCGCGAATAGCCTGGATTTTTCTTGGAATCTTTGATTTCCGCCATCCGTGCGATATATTCCTCTTTGGTAATGCCAACGGTGGCGCAGAAGTCTAGGGTGTCGATGCCATGTTGGTCTTGCATCGTCACAAGGATGTTGTAAGAAGGCTCGTTATAGACGAGGAGTTTGCCATTGCGGTCCATGATGAGACCGCGAGAGGGATAGATGATTTCTTTGCGAAAAGCGTTGGAGTCGGCACTCTTGCGGTAGTCATCGCTCATGAGTTGCAGCGTGAATAAGCGAATGAGGTAGACCGCGATGATGACTGCCGCCACCGCGCCTACTACAAATCTTCGCTTTTCATAACTGTAATCTTGGGGCATAATTTAGACGTTGGTCGTTAGAGATTAGACTTTCGAGCGTTTCCGCTATTGCTCTTCGTAAAACCGAAGGTGAAATCCGTGAAATATGAGGGATATGCTTATCCTGTAGCCTTTTGGCTCATGAGATACTTGCGCTACATGGCTTTATCTGTGTGTAGCATCGCTTGCTTCTTTCGCCTGCTTAGCGATAGTTTTTGCACAGCGTGACTTTTTCTTAGCGTTGCAAGGCTTTTCGTGCGCTAGGCACTTCGAGAGGTGTTTCTGAGTTTCTCAAAAGTTGCCATGAATATCACGGTCAATGCCGTGCTACTCAACACTTCAATCAGCAGGCGAAGTGGGTCGAAGAGCGAAAAAGTCTCGAGGAGGAAAAATACCAGCATGTGAAGAAACGTCACAGAGATGGCAAATTTCAGAAAACCACTCCATTGCATGGTGCGGATGGAGGGCGTAAACTCTTCTTCTAGTTTGTCGTCAGGCGCAAAGGCACGCAACAAAAGTGGTGTGATGAGCCCTACGAGTGTCAGTGCACCGGCAGCGACTCCAACGGTGTTGCTCAAAGTATCGACAACAAGTCCTAGGGCGAAGCCCAGCACTACGTATATCCATCGCGCAGTGCCATGAGGTAGCATGATGAGAGCATAGACATACGGCATTGGAGTGGCATATTGCAACAAGTGAATATGGTTGAACACTAAGGTTTGGGCGAGGATGAGTCCCAATATCCAAAGGATGCGAGGGAGGATGACGTTAAACATTTGATATGCGTCGTTATAGCTTGGTTCGGGGGAGGCAAGAGCAGACAAGAGATGATGGACCTTCTCTTGGTATTTATTGAAGGCTATCGGCTTTCTCTTGTAATTGTTGAATTTCTGCTTTGTAAGGAGTTACCACAACATTGACATCGCGCAAATTGGCAAAGTCAGTGCCGAGGACAATGTCCAAGCGATAGCTCTGTCCATCGGATGAGTTGCTCACCTTGTGCACGCGACCTACGAAGATGCCGGGAGGAAAAACCGAAGAATATCCCGAAGTTTCAATCACATTTCCTGTGCGAGCCTTGGCATAGCGTGGCACATCATCGAGTTGCGCCATGCGAGTGCTACCGCCGTCCCATTGCAGATAACCAAAATAGTTCTTTCCACGCACCCGACAAGAGATGCTCGATTTGGTGTGTGTCACTGGGAGCACTAAAGCATAGTTTTCGCCTACGAGGTAGACAATCCCTATGACACCTCCACCGCCCACAACACCCATCTCTGGGCGGATACCGTCTTTTCGTCCGCGGTTAATCACCAAATATCCATCATGACCACGACGCACTCCATTGCTCACCACACGCGCTGGGAGCAACTGGAAGCCCGCAAGTTCTTGTCGCACCTTACGTTCGGTAAATGTGGTGTCGTGCGTTGCAGAGTCTAGTGCAGCGCGCAGCACCGCATTTTCTTGTTGCAGTTTCGTGTTCTCTGTGGTGAGAATCGCGTTGATATCTCCGAGTTTGAAATAGGCTTCGAGCGCAGCATAGGTCTCATTGGTCTTTGCTGCGCTTTCGTTTGCCGCAGTGTTCCACACGCTCCCTTGGTAGTTGTTGAACTGGAAAAGGAGCGTCAAACTAATTCCCTCCAAGAGAATGAAGAGAAAGAGATAATTGTAGCGGCGAAGGAAGTCGAGGAGTATTTGCATCGTTGGGGATATGATGGGCAAAAGCCCTGCCTACAGAAGAGACAGGGCGAAGGTTGCGCAGTGTTTACTGCAAGGATGCGGGCTGCTCTCCAAAGGACGAACGCTGTGATCAGCGAGAACTCATTCAGAAAGCAGGGAGGTCATCATGACAAAAGCCTAAAAGGCACATGGACTTATCGCATCAAGCAGGGATATTCGTCGATGTTGGCGAGCGCCTTACCCGTACCTTTTGCCACACAGAGGAGCGGTTCTTCAGCTACGTGGAAGGGGATGTTGATCTTATTGCTCAAACGCTGTGCCAAACCGCGAAGGAGGGCACCACCACCTGTGAGATAAATACCGTTCTTCACGATGTCGGCATAGAGTTCAGGTGGAGTGTTAGAGAGCGCATTGAGCACTGCCGTTTCGATAAGTCCCACAGAACGTTCGAGACAGTGGGCGATTTCCTGATAGCACACGGGCACTTCCATCGGAAGCGCAGTGATGCGGTTAGGTCCATGCACCACGTAGTCTTCGGGAGCTTCGGAAGGTGGCAATTCAGCCAAGGCACTACCCACGTTGATTTTGATACGTTCCGCCATACGTTCAGAGACAGACACGTTGTGCTGACGGCTCATATATTCGCGAATGTCGGCAGTAAAGTCGTCGCCTGCCATCTTGATGGAGTTGTTCGATACGATACCACCCATAGAAATCACCGCGATTTCGGTAGTACCACCACCGATGTCCACCACCATATTGCCTTCGGGGGCGTTCACATCAAGACCAATACCGATGGCAGCTGCCATAGGTTCAAAAATGAGGTAAACATCTCTACCGCCAGCGTGTTCGGCACTGTCGCGCACTGCACGGAGCTCCACTTCAGTAGAACCCGAAGGCACACCAATCACCATGCGGATGCTGGGGGTGAAAAGGTGGCGACTGGTGCGCACCATGTTGATGAGGCCGCGCATCATCTGTTCGCAGGCGTTAAAGTCCGCAATCACGCCATCGTGCAGAGGTCGAACCACACGGATTTTCTCGCTGGTCTTTTCATACATGAGCTTCGCACGCTCACCCACTGCGATAGTCTTCTCAGTGGTTGGGTCGAGTGCCACGACAGAAGGCTCGTTCACGGCAATCTCACCATCAGAGATAATGATGGTGTTTGCTGTGCCGAGGTCCATGGCAAGCTCACGCTTCATAGAGAAAAAGGAAGAAAAAATTCCCATTGTCAATATTTTGCTTTATTCATAACCCAACAGGGCGCATCCCTTTGGGCACTGTGTAAGGAGAAATCTAAACTAGATACGTTTGTCCTCGTTTAGTTTTTGCTAAACCACGCATGAATTGCGGTGTCGTAGTGACTAGAAGTGGCGAAAGCGTTGGTAGCAAATTGTTTGCGTTGTTCCAAGGTCGTTTCAGCACCTTGCGTCTTCACGATGTCGAGCAAGGGTTGGTAGTCTGCTTTTGAGGAAACAATCACCACATCCTTATGGTTTTTCGCACCTGCGCGGATGAGAGAAATACCACCGATGTCAATCTTTTCGATGATGTCGGCATCAGAAGCACCAGAAGCCACCGTAGCTTCAAAGGGATAAAGGTCGACAATCACGAGGT
>JABZGM010000170.1 GCA_015259235.1 Alloprevotella sp.
AAATAGGCTTGGTTGTCTTAAAAGACATAGAAGTAGAGATCTCTCCAGTCACTTTGCTTTTCTGGACTGTGAATAGATTGTAGCGGTCATTTGTAGACACTTTGGTGTGTTGCCAAACCGCCATTAGTTCATTAGAGTCGACATTGAGAAGTTTTTTCGTTTCGTTTTTGCCTTCTTCATAGTGCCAAATAGCATATTTAAGTGCTACATTATCGTCGTAAATTACAGAACCGTTGACGATGTGAGTAGATTTAGGGTATATATTGGAAGCATGTTTGTTTCGTGGTGCTTCCATATTTTGGGTGAGTATAGAGTCTTGTAAGGAAAACACCGAAGTGGCGAAGATATATGTCCCTCCTAGGGTGCAGTCTTCGGGAGTTTCTACAAGGTAGAATCCATCTTTAGGGGCATAAACTCTTTCTTCTTTGTCATTTTCGGGAAGAAGAGGAGAAGAAGTCGTAGCATAGGCTATGCTTGGCGTCACTCCTATACCGCAGCATAGGAGCACGCATGAAAAGAAGTGTTTCATATCTAGAGGTTGA
This sequence comes from Alloprevotella sp., assembly GCA_015259235.1. Lineage (GTDB taxonomy): Bacteria > Bacteroidota > Bacteroidia > Bacteroidales > Bacteroidaceae > Alloprevotella. Next base: position 543 of record JABZGM010000170.1, read on the forward strand.
GTAAGATAAACAAGTGAGTTGTGTTAGGTTGTGTTATGAGTATTTGAGGTAAACTAACGTGGGAGGTTAAATGTGTGTGGAGGATTTCAGGAGAATATTAAATTGAGGTTTTGAGGGTTATCAGTAAGAAAAAGAGGTAGTGGAGACTGATGAAAGCGGTTAGACTAGATAATGGGAATCTTAACAACATCCCATCATGGCTCCCAACATCATGTCATGCCCACAAGTAGAGAACTGTTGAGTAATACAATAGAGATGAGGCTCAACCGTTCCAAGGGGGCAGTCTACTATGGCTTACTCTGTTGCTTCATCATCACGTAGGGTGGGGAGGTTAATGTGATAACGCACGGCTAAGACGCGAGATAAAATTACCACCGTGCCACAAACAAGACCGCATGGTACGTTACCCATGCCGAGAGCATAGCATACCCAATAGGCTAAGCCTCCCAATACGCAGGCTACAGCGTAGATCTCAGCACGAAAAATCAGCGGAACTTCGTTGAGGAATACGTCGCGAATCACACCACCACCTGCACCGGTGATAGAACCCATCACGATGGCTACCCAAAAAGGATAGCCCACCGCCAATGACTTCTCAATGCCAATCACAGCAAACATGCCCAAACCGATGGTATCGAAGATGAACCAAGTGTTTTTCTGGCGAATTACACGTTTACCAAACAGCACGACCAAAAGCAACGCAAGTAGGTTGATGATGAAATAGATGCTATTCGTCATCCAAAACACAGGCACATCGAGCATTAAATCTCGCATTGTTCCACCACCAATAGCTGTTGCCAATCCCACAACATAGGCTCCGAATAAGTCGAAACGCTTGGCACTTGCTAGACGAATACCAGAGATGGCAAAAGCTAGTGTACCGATATAGTCAAGCACGTTGGCGAAGGTGATTTCGGGAAGAGTAATCATGAAGAGAAGAAATGGTGATAAGAGAGAAGAATACAGGGTTAAACTTCAGGGATAGAAAGGAAAGGATGGAGCGAATGTTAGGATTTCAAGGTGGCCACTCCGACAAGTCTGTCATATCGATCGGCAGATAGACGCGCATATACCAGGATGGTGTAATCGTTGGTCGTCTGGTAGAAGTTTCCTTCAGTTGGTCCTGCGCTGCCACTTTGAGCTCCTCGTTGGCGAGTCAGATAAATGTAATTATAATAGCCTTGTTTTAGCATGGCAATGCCTTCGTAGGCTTGTCGTTGTGCATTGTAATGGAGTTCGTATTCGGGAGATAATCCACCAATGCACCATTGTCCGCTCACATATACGGAAGCATTGGGGATTTCATCGCCTTCGAGGGTGAAATGTGTGAGCACATAATCACTCTCCGTGTTGCTGTCAAGATTGTCCGTGTTGCGAATCACTGCCGTGCCATTGCGATCTCCTTGCACAAGATAGCTACGACGCATCTCGTCTTCTGCAACTGTCGCGTGGTAATAGGGAGGAAACCATTGCATTTGTTGGATGCGCATGCCCGGTGTGCGCACAGAGAGCATTTCAAACCTTCTATACTCATTGCCGGCTTCAAAAATAAGTCCGCGAGCATGTTTCCACAGCAGAGAGTTGCCCATTTGAGCGGTTGAAGGGACGTCTACAGCGGCATTGTCGCTACGTCCGTTTTGCACGACAATCGTACGGAGTCCGGAACGTAAATCTCCTGCCAAGCCTTCAGCCTTCACTTCCATCTCAATCTGTTGGTGTGCAGCATTCCAATCGATGTCGGTGTTGGTGAGCACGCGTCCCGATATTCCCACCAAAGGCTCCACTATGCGTAGGCGAACTTCTGCCACTGCTTCGGGGTTATCAGATGAATCATCGTAGATGGTAAGCAGATAGTTGCCCGAAATCAGCGGCTTAACTTCTGCATTTGGGAAGTTAAATCGGTAGTGTGTGTATAGTGTCGTAGTGTTTTGGCTTTCAGTACCTTTTTCTATCCAAATATCTTCCTGATTGGCTTCGATATATTCGTTGGGAAATAGCCCTTCTGTGGGACGCCAATTAAAGTCGCAGTGCTGAACGCGATAGAAAAATCTTCGCCCCTCGTGTGACATCTGGTCGAAACTCACCTCTACGCGCTCACCTCCACGAAGCTGAAGCACGGGCATGGGGGCTAAGGTTCCAGTTATCTCCGTGCGGAGCGTGCGAATATCATCACGTAGCATCTTGTTCTGTGGAACTATTGCTTGAATAGAAGCACAGAATGCGATGAGAATCAGTGAGATGAAACTTCGGAGTGTAGGTTTCATGTAAAACTTTATTTGAGATGCAGCACCATGATGCGGTCTACTTCTGTGGTGAGGGGTAAAGCGCACTGCAACTTGCCTTGCTTTTGCTTGAAGGACACTGACGTTTTACTGCCAAAGGTTGTGATGCGTTTCACGGGAACAGCACATTCTAGTTGTAAATCGTGGAGTGTAGTGTCGAGCACATGCACATAGAGTTCTTTGCCTCGGCGAGTGCTTACCACCTTTTCTCCGTCTCCTAATCCGCCAGCTTCCGTGTCGTAGATCGTACTACCATGGAGCTTCATCCATGCCCCGATTTCTCTCAATCGTGATACTGCGGTGGCTGGGAGATTGCCATCGGCTTGAGGTCCAATATTGAGCAACAAGTTGGCTCCTTTTCCTGCTGTGCGCACCAATAAACGAATGAGTTCTTCGGCTGATTTATAGTGGGTGTCTGCCACTTTGTAGCCCCACATGCCATTCATCGTTTCACAGGTCTCGAGAGGAAGTGAACTAACGGATTGTCCACTCATCCCTGCTTTGTTTTCACCAGGAACATCGCGTTCAAAGAGTTGAATGTCTTCACCTTCGTTGGGTGTTTGGTGGTGGTTATTACCAATCAAACAAGCAGGTTGTAAGTGATGAATCAGCGCATATTGTTCGGGAAGTTGCCAGTTGAATGCTGGATTTGCTTTCTCTTGGTCCCACCATCCATCGAACCACACGGCACGAATAGGTCCGTATTGGGTGAGAAGCTCCGTGAGTTGATGGTTCATGAAGGCAAAATAACTTTGCCAATTTGCTTTCTTAGGGTCTTTTCCAGTACGCAATCCAGTGCGCCCCATGGGGTAGTCATCGCGTGTCCAATCAATATGGCTATAGTAGAGGTGCAGTGGAAAAGCATTGTGGTGGCAAGCGTCTGCAAGTTGGCGCACAATGTCTCGCCCATAAGGCGTGTGCATGATGTTATAGTCGCTTTGTTGTGTAGCCCACATCGAGAAACCATCATGGTGTCGCGTGGTGAAAGTCACATAGCGTGCACCAGCCTCTTTGAAGGTTTTGATCCATTCCTCTGCATTGAAATTATGGGGGAAGAAGGCGTTAGCGGCTTTCGCATATTCGTTGCGATCGAGATTCGCGTCTTGCAGATACCATTCTCCTTGTGCATATAGGGAGTAGATGCCCCAGTGGAGAAATATGCCGAAGCGATCTTTGGCAAATTGCCGACGATTTTCCAGATTCTCGCGTGAAGGTTGATAATCCTGCGCTTTCATAGGCTGCGCAAGCGCTAGAAGAGCAACCACTGCCCAGACGATGTGTTTCATGTGGTGAGATGAGGGGTTTATTAGGGCAAAAATACTCAAAAAAAACGAGGATATACCTTATTCTCTCTATTTTTTTACTACATTTGCAGTGGAATTTACCATCAGCAGTTGGGCAGTCCGTCGCTTTTGCTTTTATGGCAAACGAGGAAAGTCCGGGCAACATAGAGCATTCCGCTTCTTAATGAGAAGTCGTTCGTGAGAGCGAATCCGTGCAGAAGAAAATAACCGCCACTTTTCAGCACGCAGCCGCAAGGTTGTTGGTCAGTAATGGCAAGTGTTGTGGGAGGTAAGGGTGAGAAGGTGGGGTAAGAGCCCACCAGTCGTGTGGCGACATACGAGCTGTGCACCTCGGAAGTTGAAAGTTCATGTAAACTGGTGTCATCAGGGCGGCTCGTCCGAGTGTTTTCGAGCACACATCAGAGGGTAGAACGATAGAGTGTGTTGGTGACAGCACATCCAGATAAATGACGGACACCTTGTCCTTTTTATAAAGATAAGGCACAAAACCCGGCTTATCGTCCAACTGCTTTCTTTATACGTGGAGCGTCTTTCGACATTATCGAAGGA
>JABZGM010000171.1:0-262 GCA_015259235.1 Alloprevotella sp.
GAATATCCAACGCAGGTGGTCTTTGCTGCCATCGACATCAATGCTCCCGAAGCCGCGACTCAGCTTCTCCAACTGGCAGAAGATCTCGGGGGTATGGACGTGTATCTCCATAGTTCGGGAGTAGGACACGAAAACAAGGAACTGGATCCGGGCATCGAGCTCGACATCGTGCAAACCAATGGTTCTGGCTTCATGCGCATGGTCACTGCCGCCTTCCGCTACTGGACGAGTCGCGGACAAAGGGGACATCTTGCCGCTATCA
>JABZGM010000171.1:272-4663 GCA_015259235.1 Alloprevotella sp.
GGTACTCGTGGTTTGGGCATCTCCCCTGCTTATAGCGCAACGAAGCGCATGCAGAGCCAGTACCTCGAAGCCTTGTCGCAAATCTCCCACCAAGGACACCACGACATCGCCATCACCGACATCTTACCCGGTTTCGTACGCACCGACTTCATCGCCAAACGCAACTACCCCATGGTGATTTCTCCCGAGAAGACCGCACGCCACATCGTCAAAGGCATTCTGCATCGTCGTCGCCGCATCGTCATCGATTGGCGTTATCGCTTACTCATCACTTTGTGGTCTGCCCTCCCTCGCTACATTTGGGAACGCTTGCCCTTCCCTTGAGTCCTTGCTCCCAACTTCTGCGTGCCTAACTCATGCTACTGCGTGCCCCTCTCCTTCAACTCGCCGCACAAGCTGTGTCCCCAACCACGAGGTGGCTTATTTTCCAATAAACTCGGGGATAATAAAACAACACTCGCCTACTTTTACAGGTAAAGTAAGCGAGTGTTGAACACTTTGTGGCAAGGAATACACAAAGCAAGGAAAGTTTACAATAAAGACGGACGATTAGCCCGCCCCATAAGCCATAATCCCCATAAAGCCAGTCAATAAAGGCGGCATCACTTGTTGAACCACACGGGCACCGTGACCATCACGGGCGAGGGCACGCCACCGCGGCGACCAGGCTTCCATTTGGGCATATTTTGAATCACCGAAATAATTTGGTGCTCCAAGGGATTGTCGAGATGCTTGGTGATACGGACATCCGATACACTACCATCACGCTGCACCACAAACGACACTTCGATGACGCCACGCACCCCACGACGTTGTGCACCGCCAGAGAATACGATATGCTCGTCAAGATATCGGGACAAAGCGATGAGACCACCAGGGAACTGCGGCATCTCTTCCACCACCTGCGTGGCAGTGAGTTGAGGACCTTCGACCGGCAAATCAGTTTGCCCAGCATTATGGTGCACATCCTGATCCGTCAATTCATTGTTAGGCACCACCTTACTGTCGTCGGGTCCATCGATACCGATGGGAGAAGACGTCACAGCTTCGTCCACAATGGTGGGCGCACCAGTCTTACCACCAGGCGTAGTGATGACACGCGACACCGCACGACCAGCCGACACTCGTTTGCGCTCAAATCCATCGCGCGCCTCCAAGGGGTGGAGCTGCTTCACCTCTGCTTGGATTTCCGTTGCCATCTCTTTGACTTTAGTGTAAGCCACATAGCCGAGGGTGGCACCGAAAGTAAGCGCAACCATCAAGATAGAGAGAAACACATACATGACACGACGATAGCGACGCCCAGTCTCCTTGCGGATGACATAAGCGCCATAGGCTTTGTTGCGGCCCTCAAAGACCACCTCGCACCATTGTCGGGAAAATAATTCAGTATTCCTCACGTTATACTATGGGTACTAATTTTACGCTCTATAAAGATCTTGCGGCTCGCAATGGAAGTTATGTCACTGAGCAAGCAGCTGGGTGAATTTTCTGCAAGGGGAATTCAGCATATCTAGGGAGAATGTGACGCTCGCAGCGTTTTTCAGAGCAAAAGTACAGCCAAAAAGGAAAATAAGTACTAACTTTGTCCCTATATTTTATCGTTGAAATGAAAGAAAGTCTAATTCTCGCGTTCTTTTCTGTCCTTGTGCTCAGTCTGCAAGCTCAAGAAAGCAATTCCGCCTATCGCGTTTTGCACTTGCCCACTTCAGCACATGCCCTTGCCGTGGGCGGAGAAAACATCACAATGGACGACGATGATCCTGCGCTCGTGCTGCACAACCCTGCCCTTCTCACCAATGTGACGCCCAAGCGTTTGGGACTCTCTTTTATGTCACTCGGAGAACTCGGCACGTGGAGTGGTGCACAATATGTACGTGCTTTTGGCGATCGCCACACGGCAGCAGCTTTTGCGCAATATCGGGGTTATGGGGAGATGACGGCACGCGACGAACAAGGCAACGACATGGGGACTTTCTCTCCCAAAGACATCATTGCCGGCATCGGCTACGGCTATGTGCTGAGCAATAATTGGGCAGGGGGAGCCAACCTAAAAGTGGTGCACGAAAGTTTGGGCGACTACGCTGCCGCAGCTTTGGCGGTGGATGTGGGCTTGAACTACTACAACGAATCAGAAGGGCTTTCGCTCTCGATGGTGCTTCGCAATGCTGGCGCACAATTCAAGAGTTTCAACGGACGCACAGAAAATGTGCGGCACAATCTCCAACTGGGGGTGTCGAAAGAGTTGCTCCACGTCCCCTTGCGTTTTCATGCTACCCTCACGGATCTAACGTGCTGGAACAAAACAGACTATGTGCAAGCGGACGAGAAATCTCTGAGCACAGCACGCCTCATCACGAATCACCTGGTGGTGGGGGTAGACTGGATGCCTAGTGAATTAATCACCCTCTCTGCGGGCTACAACTTCCGCCGTGCCTACGAACTTTCCACCCTTGGGGCAGCACACGGTGCTGGTTTCTCTCTTGGTGCTGGACTCACTTTCTCACGAGTGAAAATTGATTTGGCATGGAGCAAGCAGCACGTTGCGGCCTCGAGCATCATGGGCACCCTGTCTATGGCACTCTAAGAAGCGGTTGGGCTGAATACACTTCCTTTCCGCAGTCTCTTTTCGTGAACGGCACAAAGTGTGCTACGTTCCTACCAGTGCCCTACTCCATGAATTTGGGTTCAACAACACAACAACTAGACAACAACTATGCTACATATCGAAATCGACGCTGGTTCGGGCTTCTGCTTTGGCGTGACAAGTGCCATCAAAAAGGCGGAAGACGAACTCACCGAACGCGATATTCTCTACTGCCTTGGCGACATCGTGCACAATAGCCGCGAATGTGAACGCCTCCGCGAGCGTGGACTGGTGATGATCGACCATGCCACTTTTGAAAAACTCCACGATGTGCGAGTGTTGCTCCGTGCACACGGCGAACCTCCCTCTACTTACGAAACAGCGCGTCGCAACAACATCACGCTTGTCGATGCCACTTGCCCCGTGGTCTTGAATCTCCAAAAGCGCATCCGACGGGTGTATCACGAAATGGGCAATGACCCCCAAATTGTGATTTATGGCAAGCACGGACACGCAGAAGTGCTCGGACTCGTGGGTCAAACCAACAGCGAAGCCATCGTGATAGCCGACATAAGCGAAGTGGACAAGGTGGACCTCACGCGCAACACGTATCTCTTTTCCCAAACCACCAAACCGCTGGAGGGTTTCCAGACGGTGATCAATTACCTCACCAAACACATCAAAGCGCCAGCCGAATTCAAATGCTTCGACACCATCTGCCGCAGTGTTTCTAATCGTCTGCCAGCAGTGCAAGAGTTTGCACGCAAACACGATGTGGTGCTCTTTGTTTGCGGTCTCAAAAGCAGCAACGGACGTGTGCTCTACGAGGCTTGCCACAAAATCAACGAGCGCACACACCTAGTCGACGATCCTAATATGCTAGACGCTGCGTGGTTTGACGGTGCTCAGAGCGTGGGCATCTGCGGTGCAACATCTACTCCCAAATGGCTCATGGAGAAATGTGCCGAACGCGTGCGAGAAATCACAGAATAGCGCAACACGCAGCTCGACTTTAAGGTGAAATATCACGGGGAAGTGTAATACATAGCTCGACTTTAAGGTGATAAATCACAAAATTTCACGAGAGTTTCACGAGAAAATCTCTCAACAACGACAAGACTTTTCCAAGCAATGAATATAGCACTTTTGCTCTCAGGCGGTGTAGATAGTGCCGTTGCCACCCACCTCTTGGTGGAGCGCGGACTTCGCCCCGACTTGTTTTACATCAAAATCGGCATGGACGATGACGAAGACCTCACCTGCACCGCAGAGGAGGATCTCGAACTGTGTCAAGCCATTGCACGCCGCTATGGTCTTCCCCTCGAAGTCATTGATTTACAAAAGGAATACTGGGAGCGTGTGGTGTCTTACACCATGGAGCACGTGAAACAAGGACTCACGCCCAACCCCGATGTGATGTGCAATCGCCTCATCAAGTTCGGAGCTTTTGAGGAGAAAATCGGACATGGCTACGACCGCATCTGCACTGGACACTATGCTCGTGTGGTGCGCGATGATGAAGTCTTCGCAGATCCTCGTTCGGGAGAAAGCATCGACTTGTCGAGCAGTGCCTCATGGTTGGGCACAGCTCCCGACCCCATCAAGGATCAGACCGACTTTTTGGCTCAACTCGATGCGCACCAAGTGGGAAAAATCATGCTGCCCCTCGGACATCTCCGCAAAGAACAAGTGCGCCAGATTGCCCTTGACAACAAACTCGCTCCTGCGCGCCGCAAAGACTCACAAGGCATCTGCTTTTTGGGAAAAATCAACTACAACGATTTCGTACGCCGCTTCCTCGGAG
>JABZGM010000172.1 GCA_015259235.1 Alloprevotella sp.
GCTAAGCGCCCTTGTCTCTCTAAATGAGAACAAGAATTAGTTTGTGGACGCTGACGGATTCGAACCGCCGACCCTCTGCTTGTAAGGCAGACGCTCTGAACCAGCTGAGCTAAGCGCCCTTTTCGAGTTTTTGCAAATCAACAGTGCGGTGCGTACGGGACTCGAACCCGTGACCCCATGCGTGACAGGCATGTATTCTAACCAACTGAACTAACGCACCTTGTCGTTTGCGAGTGCAAAGGTAGTACATTCTCGCGACCCCTCCAAATATTTCGGCAACTTTTTTCGCAAAAAGTTCAATTTTCTAGTGATTTCCCCCAAAAACACGCTGAAAGAGGTGTGCATTCTGGACTTTTCCACTCTTAATGAACCAGGATGGAAGAATGGTCGTCAACTGAAAACCGACCTTTTGAAAGACTCCTTGGGAGGCTATATTCTCTGACTGGACGTAAGCATATAGTTGCACAAGGGAAAGTTGTTGAGATGCCCAGTCGCAAAGCAGCTGCAAGGCAGCTGCGGCTATTCCTTTCCGACGATAAGGTGGAAGAACAACTATTCCCACCTCTGCCCTACGGTGCTCTGGACTAAATTCCACGAGATCTATAAAACCAACTGCAGTTGAGGGCTGTATTTCTATAACGAAGCGCAACTGACGCATGGAAAAAATGTCCTGCGTAAGGCTTTGTTGTATGAACTGCTTCATTGCACCGCGAGAAAGTGGCATAAAATTACTAGAGCATTCGAAGAACTGCGGATCATTTTCTACTTCATACAACATCTCCAAATCAGACATTTCCAAAGCGCGCAAACGAACTTGTTCGGATATATTCATTCGAAAACCTCCTTTCCCGTTATCATAACTCCCCACGATGGGAAGAAAGTGGCTATACCTTGCTTGTGTTCTAAAGTGCGCAAATGTTCTAGTATTTCCGTATAACTAGTCTCTTCGGGAGAAAATCCACAAAAACTATAGTTTTTAGGAAGTTCAGTTGCAGACAAAAACTCAAGATCCCAAACATCAGCATGCTCTTGCCATTGCTTCTTTAACTTATCCGAACCGATGACTCGTAATTGCAAAGGAAAACTCGATCCTTTTGGTGTAAGGAATCGGGACCATTGTTTGAGCAACTGTTGCAGAAGCGCCAACAACGCACGAGCATATATAGCACAACGTACTGGAATGCGAATGGCTAAAGAAGAGGTTGGAAAATGCTTTTGAAAGAAAATGAGCATGGCTTCATAAAACACATGCACATATCGGTAAGAATTTTTATGCGTGCTCTCACCTTTATAATGCACAATGGGAGTCGGCACATAAAAATTTTGATAACCCGCTTTTAAGAAACGATAGGACAGGTCAATATCTTCTCCATACATGAAGAAATCTTCATCGAACCCTCCAACTTCGTTTAGTGCTGCTCTATTGCAAAACATGAAAGCTCCACTCACAATATCAATAGGTGCCGTTTCTTCTTGAGAGAGATAACTCATATAATAGCGCGCAAACCTACGGCTTTTGGGAAATAGTTTGGTCAAACCCGACATTCTACAAAAAGCTACCCAAGGAGTAGGTAAGCCTCTACGGCTTTCGGGGGCAATTTGTCCATTAGCCTGAAGCATCGCCACACCGATAGCTCCTAATTTCGGTTGTTCTCGTGCTGTAGACAAACAATCAATGAGAGTATGCTCAGTAACAATGGTATCAGGATTGAGAAACAACACATAATCACCTTTACAATGGCGCAGCGCTTGATTATTAGCACGTCCAAAACCGACATTATGTCGATTGGCAATGAGATGCAAACGAACATTATTATTGTTTGCATCAAGTTGAGAAGCAAAAGCATCTTTAAGATAAGGAATAGTCCCATCTTTAGAATCATTGTCCACAACAAAAACTTCTACATCAATCGCGGCTGCTTGAGATGAGCGAAACAAACTGTCTAAACACTGACGAATAAAGTAGCGCACATTATAAGACACGATGATCACAGAAAGTTGCATACTTATTGAATAAGATTTTAGGAGTCAAAGAAAAAGAGAATAGGAGTCTACTCGGAAAAGACAATCTCACCACTTGGCAATTCTAAAAGCGTACCTCGATGCCACACGGTAGCAGCCATTTCATGGGTTAATGGAATGATTTCTTTAAGATGTGCGTTATGATCAAGCGACAAGACAACTTGATGCAAGACTTCTCCATTAGCACGTAACAAGGTAAAAGTGGCAATCTTATAGATGTGATTCAAGCACTCTCGCTCGGAAACAGTTGATTTGAAATAGCGTAAGAGCAGAGGAGACATAATCTATGAACTTTCAAGAAGTGACTGAACAAGCTGTACCCACTAAGCACTAGGGACGCATTGGGTTCGCATCACAAGCCAACTCACCCTCTTGCAAACACAGCAAAGAAAGCAGCACCTTTCAACAATCCCTGAAGTAAGCACTATGACAACTATTGCGCCGCATCTTTCACTCGATGCAATTTGATTTCACTGAGATTGACGACCTGTGGATACGAATCCCAAGTGCTTGAAGTGGAAAATTGAACCATCACTTTTTTAAGGTTACGTTTCGCCAGTGGCAAGCGCACTTCGTGATGAGTTTGGAAATAATAGATGCTATAATAAGTGGTAGCCAACGAGTCGTTGTCATAAACAGCCGTGACAAAGGTTTGCGCTTGTTTACTGCCACCACCATATAACCATTGTGCGTCAAAACTTAATACAAGGGCATCATTTCGCATACGTTTTCCTTTTGCAGAACCTTCGTAAACAAAATAATTGGAAGTTGCAGCATCAAGAAGCACATAATCCTTCTGCCACAACATCACACTATCCGCAGCACCATTCGCAACTCTGTTCTCCCCACTGTTATTTCTGTTTACTTCCGCAATAACTCGTTCTAATTGAGTATTCAATCTTTTCATCTCTTCTGGATTTCTTAAATAGAATGCCAGAGAGTGCTTATAATCAGACTCTGAGATATTGTATTTGGAAAAGACTGCTGTCCTATATTTGAGATAATTGCGATGACTCTCTGCCAAAGAAGAATCGGAGGATGAATTTATCATCTCATCACTACTGCTCATTCCTTGGTTATCTTCTTGAGCTAAGGACGTTGCAAGCTGGTAGTCATACAGCACATGAGCCATTTCGTCAGCCGGTAAAACCTTTCGCTCACCAGTGTTAGAGGAACACGATACCAACAATAGCACCGCGATAAAAGATAATCCGCGGCGCAGCCATTGTGTGATACTATTTAACTTGACCATCATGGAAAAGGGATATATAATATTCAGCTCTTATCCTTCCGCTTTAATCATAGAAAAGTTGCGAAAGCATGAGGCTATTCTCCTTTGCACTTATTCATCGATACGCTCTTCAGAACTTGCCTCTACTTTTTTGGGGGTGCTATTCATCAGGAGCGAAAGATGCTTGTAATAAAACAGAATCATTGCTGCCGCACCAACCGAAATCGCAGCATCGGCAAAGTTGAATATGGCTCCAAAAAATGTTCCACCACCTAACAATGGTACCCAGTCTGGCCACTGAAATAGAGGGAAATAGAACATATCTACCACATGTCCGTGAAGGAAGATGCCATAGCCCTGTCCCATGGTCACAAAATGCGCTGGTAGCGCTCCAGAAGAGGCTGCATAATATGGTGCGCTTTCTGTAAAAATCAAACCATAAAATGCATTATCAACGATATTACCGAATGCACCAGCAATAATCATGGATAAGCACACGATAAATCCTATTGGCGCACGTTTCTTCACCTCTTTACTCAAGACATAGATAAAGAAAGCCACAGCACAGAGACGAAAGACAGTGAGAATACCCGTACCAATGAAATCCATGCCAAAAGCCATCCCTCGGTTTTCTGTAAAACGAAGTTGAAACCAAGAGGTTATTTCATACGATTCTCCCAATAAAAAATGAGTTTTGATCGCAATTTTGATAATTTGGTCAATGATGATGATACCGATGGGAATCAACACCGCCAGCAAAGCACGCAGTTTCATGTATAATACGTAGGATAAATGGACAAAGTCTGAGAGTTAGCCTCTCGTTCAACAACAAGTTAGGCAAAATCCATGCTACAGCTAATAGAATGGAGCTTTCTACAAATCCTTATTTGTATGAAAAGCTCCATTCCAAAGTGTTGTAGATGCTATTATTTACCTTGCGCCAACTTAGCCTCGATGCTAAGAGTTGCATGAGGTACAGCGCGGAGTCGTTCTTTAGGAATCAACTTTTTGGTAACACGACAGATACCATAAGTTTTATTCTCAATGCGCACCAAAGCTTGTTGCAAACCAGTGATGAATTTCTTCAATCGTTCTGCAGCCACCATTTGCTCTTCCATCGACTGAACACTAGATCCCTCCTCAAGTGTATGATAGGTGGGCATCGTATCATCGATGTCATTGCTATTGCGCTTGTTGAGAGTGGCTATAATTTCTTCAAATTGTTGACGAGCCACCTCTAATTTTTCATTGATAAGAGCTCGGAATTCTGCCAGCTCTTCATCAGTATATCTAGTTTTCTCTGACATAAGATGGTATGGGTTAAATAGAATCGTGTGAGTAGGGGCAGGAAACCAAGTCTCTCCCCTACTCCACGACGAATAGATTTAGATTATACCTTATTGA
>JABZGM010000173.1 GCA_015259235.1 Alloprevotella sp.
GCAGACTATGTGGTGAGCGACAGTTTGCCGCTTTTCACTCAAGAACTCGCAGTAGAACAGGGCAATTTGCAGCACGAAGTGACCTTAGTTTATCCAGAATATGCACCTCTATCTTCAGAAGAGCGCAAGTGGGTGAATAAGATGGAGCGAGAAGTAGGCAAAGTGTCGCAGCCAAAGTTGGACATTTCGGCTGTTGTAGAACAAAAGCACAAGCGACTGGTGGTCACTTTCGTGCCTTTCGTCTATAAAGATGGCAAATGGCTTCGCATCACCTCTTGCAAGCTCAAGGTGATGAGTGCACCTGCGACTGCGAACCAACGCTTTTCTACCTCTTCATTGCTTACGAAAGTTGAAGAACATAATACATTACCCCCTGCTACTAGGGCTGTTTCTTACCCACATTCTGCAAGGGCTACTCGTGTCGTGGCAGAGGTGCAGCAGCGTTGGGCTTCATCTTCTGTGCTTAGTCAAGGACGTTGGGTGAAGATTCGTGTAGAGCGTGAAGGCATCTACAATCTTTCCGCTGCTTTTTTGCGAAAGGCAGGCTTTTCTCAGCCCGAACGTGTGAAAGTCTTTGGTTATGGTGGACTGCAACAAGACGAACGACTGTTGTTTGACACGGAGAGCGAATCCGTGGAATCACAACGTGTGCCTGATGACCTTGTGGAAGTGCCCACATTGCGCGAGGGCAATCAGCTTCTTTTTTGGGCAGAAGGCACACAACGACGCACGTATAGCCCTACCACTGGCAAGTGGGCGCACTCTAACAACTACTATTCGCGCTATAGCTATTACTTTCTCACCGAAGGTGATGCACCTTTGCGCATCAGTGCATTAGCAGCGGTAGAGTCCGACGCTGCCACAACACTAGAGCGTGTGCCCTTTGCCGCTATTTGGGATGAAGATCAGGCTGGATTGTATCAAGGTGGTCGCCGAATGTTTGACGGGCATGACTTTGCCACCCATAATCAAAAGAGGTTTAACGTCAATGTTGCTGATTTAGCAGAAGGAGCAGGAGAAGTTCCCGTAGAAGTGTCCTTCGCAGCGGCCTCTTCAACTTCGACCACTACGGCAGAGGTGCAATTGAATGGTGACCGCTTAGGGCAACTTTCTGCAGCAGCCTTCAACACCCTTACCTCTAGTGCCACTCTCGACACCAAGAGTTTTCGCCACACAATCCAAGAGGGAGCCAACAGTTTTGTGGTGACCACCACAACTGGCAATAGTGCTCGTATGGATTTTGTGAGAATCTCATATCCTCGTTTGTTGAAAGTGCAGGCTATTCCTTATAGCTTTTCACCAAAGTCTACTGGGGTGACCACACTCTCTCTGCAGGCAGCAACAGCCTCGACAAGATTATGGCGCATCGGTCAGTTGGGAAGTCCTACAGCCGAAGTACCGCTCACCAATCTCTCAGAAGGGCGTGCCACCTTCACCACAGACACTCCCCAACGTCGATTTGTAGCTTTTAATCTCTCCGAGCATTATCCCGATCCTCAGTTGGTCGGTGAGATTGCAGCGCAAAATCTTCATGCAGACTCCGGTATAGACTATGTGATTATCGTACCAGCCAGCGGAAAACTCACACAGCAGGCGGAACGACTCGCAGCGCTGCATCGTCAACATAGTGGAATGACGGTCAAAGTGGTGCGTGCTGATCAATTATATAATGAGTTCTCTTCCGGTACTCCCGATGCTAATGCCTATCGTCGGTATTTGAAGATGCTCTACGACCGTGCCGATGAGAAAACCTCCGCACCGCGCTATCTGCTCCTCCTTGGGAAGAGTCCGTGGGACAATAGATTCCTCACTGATGATTGGAAACGTGAGAATCCCGATGACTATTTGTTAGCCTATGAACAGGATGCTTCTAACTATAGTGTCGGGACGGTGAATAGTTATATCACCGATGACTTTTATGCCCTCTTAGATGATGGAGAAGGTGAAGCCATAGTGCGTGAGAAACCAGATCTTGCAACAGGACGAATGGTCGCTATTACCGACGAACATGCTAAAGTTTTCGTAGATAAAGTGGAGCGTTATTTGTCGAACGTCGATGCTGGCGAATGGAAAAATAATGTGGTGGTGCTTGGAGATGATGGTGATGCCAACGAACACATGGAAGATGCGGAGCGAGTGGCAAAGGAATATCAACAAGGCTCCAACGATCGTCTTAATCTCTCTAAAATTTATTGGGATCGCTACAATCGAGTGCCTAGCGCTATTGGATATTCTTATCCCATGGTGCGCCAACAAGCATTGCGCCACATGCAAGAAGGTGCTGCCATCTTCAACTATAGCGGACATGGAGCGCCCTTCCAAATCTCACACGAAGCCTCTTTGTCGCTAGCTGACTTCAAGAAACCATACAACACACGGCAGACGCTTTGGGTATTAGCGTCTTGTGAAATCTATCCTTTCGATAGTCGAGAAGATAATGTGGCAGAAGAATTTCTCTACCAGCCCAGCGGAGGTAGCATCGCTTTCATGTGTGCCACAAGAGCTGTGTATGCCACTCAAAACAATGCGCTTAATCGTCGTTTTGCCTACTACGTCATAGGGCGCGATGATCGTGGAAAGCGTATCACGATGGGAGAAGCCTTGCGCAGAGCAAAGAATGATTTGCTCACCCCTGCAGGAAAGAGTTACAGAGACATCGACAATTCGATCAATAAACTCAAATACGTCTACTTTGGCGACCCTGCTTTGACCCTGTCTATCCCAACGGGAAGCGTGGTCATCGACAGTATTAACGGAAAAGCCGTATCTTCCACCACTAATGTTCAATTATCGGCTGGTAGTGTGGCGCATTTTAGTGGGCACATCACGACAAGCACACAATATAATGGTGAACTAGATGCTGCTTTCTCTGGCTTGCTTTCGGCAACGATTTACGATCGCATGGAAACCATCGTATGTAAAGACAATGATGGCAGTGCAGCAGAGAGAAATCGTCTTCCCCTTTCGTTCCGCGAACGAGAAAACGCGGTCTTCAAGGGGACAGCGCGGGTGGAACAAGGGAAATTCTCCTTCTCGGCTATCGTTCCTCGTAACATTAGCTATAGCACGGATGCTGCTCGTCTCAGTCTTTATGCCGTGAGTGACGATAAAAAGACCGAGTGCAATGGTGTTAATGAACAGTTCTATCTTAATGGCACTGCCAATAGTGTCACTCCCGACACGCTTGCTCCCAAAGTCGTGGCTTATATGAACCAAGTGGAACAAGCAGATTATGCCATTGTCGGTCAGAATGCTACGTTGATTGCTGATATTTCTGATGACATGGGCATCAATGCCAGCCAAGGTTCGCTGGGTCATGACATGGAGTTGACCCTCGACAACGAACCCTCTGTTAGTGTCAATGAGTATTTCACCTTCGCCCTGGGAAGCTACAACCGTGGACAAATCGTTTATCCCCTCCGTAATCTCACACCTGGATCACACACACTCAAATTGCGTGTTTGGGATGTCAATGACAATGCCACTACCACCGTCTTGCGATTCATCGTCTCTGCTCAGAGTGGTGCAGAAACAACGCTGACCACCACAGAAAATCCCACTCGACAAGCTACAACATTCGTTGCTAACTTTCCTGCCTCTAATCAGGAGAGTGAACTATTCCTAGAAGTGATAGATGCCAGTGGTAATGTCGTTTATTCTCATCGAGATAACCTTGCAGCGGGACAGGGTAGTTGGTCACAAATGTGGACTCTCCGCAGCAACTCTGGCGCGCCTCTCACCGCAGGACTCTATGTCTGCCGACTGCAAGTGCGCTATGCTGATGGACGAAAATCTACAGCTTCCTATAAACTCGTCGTAGTGGAATAAGGGATTGTCCGCACGATCACAATCTTTCTTGGAGAATGGGGCAAACCTTGGATTATACCAAGCGATGAACTCCAAAATCTTTCTTCTTCTCCTTCCTCTGAATCCTCACATTGTTTCAATGAAAAGAATATTCCTTCCCCTCTCTCTGGTTGCCTTCTGCCTTGGAGCACAAGCGCAAAACGAGATTAAAGAAAAATTCAACCCAGTGCGCACAGCAGTAATCTCGCAGACCATTGCTGCCGATGCGCGAGGAGCTGCCATGGGTGACGTGGGTGCTGCTACTGAAGCCGACGTGCATTCGCAAAACTGGAACCCAGCAAAGTATCCTTTCACCATTTCACGTGCTGGTTTTGCGATGAACTACACCCCTTGGCTGAGACAACTCACCGAAGGTATTGCTTTGGTGAATGCTGTGGGTTATGCGCGTTTGGGAGATTACCAAGCCGTCTCTGGTTCTATCAAATATTTCACCGTGGGTGAAGTTCCTACTCCCCAAGCAGGTGTGGTGCGACCTTATGAATATGCCGTTGATGTGGCTTATTCTCGCTTGTTGTCTGAAAGATTTTCTGCAGCAGTCGCCCTTCGCTACATGTATTCTGACCTTACGGGCCACTATACAGACGACGTCACCCCTGGTTCTGCTTTTGCAGCGGACGTTGCAATGTATTGGAACAATTACATTTTCCTCGGTCGACGTGAGTGTGCCCTGAATCTTGGTTTGAATGTGAGCAACATCGGTTCAAAAATCAACTTCGGCAGCAATTACTCCTATTTCATTCCTACT
>JABZGM010000174.1 GCA_015259235.1 Alloprevotella sp.
GTGTAAGCGACTGGAAGAGTGCGTTGGAAGAAACCACCTATTTCAGACTGGGGCATAGAGAGTGGCCTGAACAGGCGGATGGAACAGGCAATCCGCTTTTGCCCAATCCCGATAGATACAGCAAATTTTCCCTCTTACGCAATCGGCACTACACCTACACCGTCCGCGAGCGCGACCGCTTGCAGGTGGATGTGCGCATTGCTCCTTGGGACGAAGTGCCAGCCAGCGGAGAAACGGTGATGCTAGACGAGACGCAGCTCAAAATAGACGATCCCACCTTCTCTAATAGCAACAAAAAAACGACCATCCGCCTACAAAATAATTTTGCCAATCATAAGTGGACTTACGCTGTAATCTCTTTGCTGGACAATGATGAAGTGGCGCAAAACAGTTATAGGGGAACTTCAGCGTATTTTGAGAATTTTGGAACTCTGGATAATGCAGGTCCTCCTGTTGGAGGGGACAGACAAAAGGCGACAGTCCTAGTCTATGGACAAAATGCTGGTGTTCGAAATCCTGCGCATCATGCAGCACTGGGCTATGTTGATGTCACCCTCAACTGGAGCGCAGCACAAGGTAAAAATGTTCCAGCGGCAGGTAAGAAGTTGATTAAACTGGTGTTTTATGATGCGGAAAATGTGGCTAAGACGCTTTACATCACTCCCAAAGGCAGCGATTGGAAGAACACCTATCATGCCGTTGAAGGAAACACGGATTTCTAGAATATGCGTATCATTGCAAGCAAAAGAAGCAATATGAGAAATATACATCTATGGTGTGTGACTGTCTTCGCACTACTGGTGCTCGGGGCGTGTAGTCAGGTCTATGACGAACCCACGCCACAAGAGAAGCACGAGAAACTCTATGTGACCTTCAGCATTGCTGGGGCAGAGGCAAAAGAAACGCGCGCTGTGCCCAATGCGCCCAATGGCACAGAAACGAGTGGTGACTACGAAAGTAGCTACAATAGCGTGGACGTGATGTTTTTTGAGTCTGGAGGCAATTTGGCTCCGCTAAACAATAAACGTCTGTTTCACTTCGATGCCACTGGTTTCACTCCGCCCACTGAAGAGAAGAGCAATTGGGTGGGCGGTGTGTATGAACGCACGGGCAATCAGCGCGGGGTTTACCTCATAGACGTGTCGCGCACTCAGGTGAATGGTAAAACGTGTGTTGTGGTGCTCAATCTGCCGGACGACGTTCGCCGCCGCGTGGAGAGTGGGAACATCAGTTCGCTTAGTGGATTGAAAAATGCGGCAGTGCGTTACCTCAGTAGTGCCGACGAACAATTGGGTCCCAAGCCCTATCCGAAGAACGCAGACGGTACACCCGACTACAACAGTTCGAGTTTCCAACACATCGTTATGATTGGTGAAACACCAAGCATTGACATTCCCGACACAGACTTCAGGCCAGTGGTCAATGTGAGTGTGGAGCGCACCATTGCGAAGGTGAAAATCGTGGGTGTTTTTGACTACGGAGCTGGTTTGGCTTCGTTAGCAACCCTAGGCCTTAGGAACATCACGATGAGATATAAGTACAATAAATTCCCGAGTAGAACGCACTTGGGGGCTTTCTGGGCAGAAAAATCTACGGGTCGCGCTCTGCCACTGCGTCCCGTGGATGCAGCAGACTACGTGGAACGAAGAGGAGGGGTGTATGGAACAGGAAATCAAGTCTATTTTGTGCACACCTTCTATATGAATGAATATGGTGAACTTTCTGACAATGCCACAGAAAAGCCCTACATTAACTTTTCTGCCACTATTGCTAATGAAGCAGGAACGCTGTCCCGAACGGCGTATTGGGTGTTGGAGTTGCCTCGTGGTATGCAGCGCAACAAGAGCTATACGATTTATGTGAACTTCAAGGGAGAGGGTTCTGCAACTCCCGAAGGGTATAGTGAAGAGACGCTGAAAGCAACGAAGATACTTGTGGAGCCCTGGGAAAATGGAGTGGAGAACTTCTCTCCAAAGGAATTCTACAACTTCAACGACTTCATTGGAAATCCGAAAGACAAAAATGACGCGATATGATGAACGTTTTCGTTAAGCCAAATGAGCAGAACCGAGCTTGCTCGCGTTATGCCATGGCGAGAAAAGGAAGGATGAAATCCAACGTACGCAATATATGGAGTTATGCAGCTTTGCTGATGGGCTTCGTGGCTTTGCTGTCTGCTGTGGTGGGCTGCAATGCCAGCGAAGATGATGTGGTGACTGCAGAAATGCCCAGTGCGCCACAGCCTTTGAATGTGCGTTTTCGTGTGCTGATGCACGAGAATGGCAAAAAGACCATCAACAAGGACGCCATAGACCACGAAGACTATGTGGAGAAGGTGGTATTGCTGGACAAAGGTAAAGCAGGGTCCGTGAAGGCAACGGGCGATTATGGTACTGCCACTTGGGTTGTATCCAAAGGTCAGGTCGCCACTACTGCCGGTACGTGGTATTTTGTGGCGAACTGTGTCGATGGTGATGTGCCCTCCATTACGAATGCTCTGTCGCTCGCTGGAATAACGCTGAACACTGGTAACTATCTTCGCAGATATGGTGCCCTTGGAGCAGAGACAGCTATGTTGATGACCGCCACTGTGGAGCAAGGTGCTTTTCCCGTGGCTGATGCCGCCACGGGAACAAGAACGTTAGACAAGGATGTGACCTTCAAACGCGTGTTTGCGCGTTTCTCCTATCAAACTTATCCTTTGCCTGCGGGCTTCACCCTGAAGAAGGTGACGGTGGAACGCATCCCCGACAAGTTTATGCTCAATGGTGATAAGCCTAGTAGTGTTGACCAGCTTAATAATTTGGTGCTTTGGGACGGCAATTTGGGTAACGACCAGCCTTTTGCAAAATGGAAACGAAGCCCTTGGCAGAGTCCATTCACGCCCAATCCTGATATGTATCTCTCGGGGCATTTCTATCTGCCACCTTGTAAACTGAACAATTCCACTGACGTCTTTGGCACGAACCAGCGTGGGAATATGCCGGTGATGCGCTTTGTGTTTACAGACAATCAAAATCGCACTTTTGTGCGTCTCTATCGATTGGGAGAGTCCACCACCAATGCTGGCAAGGGCAACATCGGTGTGAATAAGCATTACGATGTGCGCATCAACCTCTTGGGCGCTTATCAAGAACGTGCTGACAATGACGAAGACCTGAAACTTTTGGATGAAGATGCGCATAAGGTAAAGGCGGCATTTGTGAATTAGGGTCAAGGACCCTTTTATGCTCGGGGCTACGGACCCTTTTCTGCTCGCCACGCACGCGTGGCTCGGACTTAGAAATTAAAGATTAGAAATTAGAGCTTCTGGCTTAGGCCAGAGGCTCTAGTTTTTTCTAGAAGGAATAGACGTTAGAGGTTAGAATCTCTATCCTCTCAAGAAAAGTTTTTGATGATAGTCTGTTGTCGTTGAGAAAGTTTTTGCTAACTTTGCAAAGGAAACAATCTTATGATTTCAACCCCTTATTTACTCAATAACTTTGTATGTACGTCAAGAAAATAAGTCTTCAGAACTATAGGAATTACGAACGTCTAGAGTTAGCTTTAGGCAGACAGACGACAGTGTTTATCGGTAAGAATGGTATGGGCAAGACCAATATCATTGCAGCCCTCAAACAGTCGTTGAGTTTCATTTTCACTAAGAGTAAGCAAGTGGGAGAAGCACAAAGTAATTTTGTGGCCAACACAATGCAGAAGGTGAAGAGTTTCAAGACAGCAGATGCGACGAGAAAATACAAAGATGGAGAACAACAGAGCGTGGGAACATTTCCTGTGCAGATCAAAACCTCCATATGTCTGAATGAAGTTGCATCCTCAGCCTTAGAAGTTGAGATGAAGCGCGAGAGTTTGTCGTCGGGCATGAAAGAAAGTTTCATTGCACGTGCAATGTCTTTTTGGCAACACTATCATCGATTTGTCGATTTGCCGGTGTTGGCTTTCTATTCAGACTCATTTCCTCATGAAAAGACAACGATGGGTAGTAAAATTCAAGAACTGCTAAGTTCCGAGTTTGGCATCTCGCAAGCTCAAGGCTATTATAATTGGGATGATGCCCGCGATTGCGGTTTGGTGTGGCAGCAGTATTTTGTGATGCAATGGAAAAAACTAAAATATGGGCATTCGGTCAGCGATGAAGTGTCGTATGTGGCAGCAGTGAGGGAATGTATGAAAAAATTCGCAGAATCTCCTTTTCGGCTGGAGAGTGAAGACTATGCAATAGAGAATAAAGACTTCACATTGAGTGACATCACCGTAGTGCCTAGAGGTAAGGGTGATGTAGTGGTGTTGAGATTTGCCAATGGCATTGAGGCCGACTTTGAATCGCTTCCAGCAGGATATAGGCGTGTGCTTTCGATAGCGTTTGATGTGGCCAACCGCGCTTTTTTGTTGAACAAAAATTGCAATCCTTCCGGGGTTAGTTTTATAGATGAAATAGAACTTCACTTACATCCCTCCTTGGCGCAAGAGGTGCTTGCCCGTTTGCGTTCCACGTTTCCTCGAATGCAATTTATAGTTTCCACTCATTCTCCTGTGGTG
>JABZGM010000175.1 GCA_015259235.1 Alloprevotella sp.
CACCAGAAAGTTCCAAACCCAGGCGTTTGTTGAAGGTGTATCCTAACGTGAGCGCAGCGGCAGATTTTGCATCTCGTCCATAACGTGGATTGTTGTCGAACAGCACAAATTCATCTACGGAAGAATAGAACTTACCACCTTTATGCACATCGGCAAAAGATTGCGCAAATCCGCTGAGGGAGCATAGGGCGCAAAGCAAAGTAAGGAATAGTTGTTTCATTTGCGATAAGATTTAGTAAAACTTAGATGCAGAGATATGGTTAATATCTCTTTTAATTGAGGGGGATGAGTGAAAATCTCTGCTGCAAACTTATCGTTTCTTATTGAATCTACCAAATGAAAGTCTACTTTTTTGTTGAAAAGTTTGTATTTCTGTCCTTTTCCCTTCTTTTTTTGAGCTGTTTTGCTACTTTATAGTGTGATTTCTTTGTATCTGTCTTTTTTTTTGATGTGTAAAGTAGACGAATGGAATGGGTGGGAAACGTCTAAAAGCGTTGTACAGGAATAGAGGACTGTATGATGGACGAAGTAGCAGGTCAAAGCGATCACTCTGATGGTTAAGGATGTCTGCGATAGTCTTGATAAGCATATTATAAAGTGCCAGAATGTAGGAATATGCTTTTAAGTAATCTGTGATTATGAAGATAGCAGAACTGCTTTATCAAAAATATATACTCCTAGTTTAGTAGCAAGCGCAGTGATTATTCCTTCTACCAAGACAGCGTATGCGATGATTATCTTGTGAAAACGTCGCAAAATATGCGGTATTTGGTCGATTCATTTGGTTGTTCCGTGTGATTTTTCTATTTTTGTCGCAGAATATGCGACGTTTAATGCCGCATTTTGTCGCACATAAAAATAAGAAGCTCATGTATATACACGAAAGAGAGAATTGGACGCACTTCCGTTGGGATAATGCTGAGGTATCAAAACTTCTGGAATTAGTCTGTCGTAAGCAAGGTGGGCTTTACGGCAGATTGAGTTCACTCGGGTTTGATAGTAGACTCAGAGCAATGGCAGAGAATCTGACACTTGATGTCGTTCATTCCTCTGAAATTGAAGGCATACGCCTGAACGAGGACCAAGTGCGCTCTTCCGTAGCTCGAAAACTAGGAATAGAAAATGTGAAATACACAGCTCCTTCGCACTATGTTGATTCAGTAGTAGGGGTCATGCTTGAAGCGGTGCAAAACTATGATCAACCTCTTAGTAGGGAGAAACTCTGCGCTTGGCAGTCGGCGTTCTTTCCAACTGGCTTCAGTGAAGGTCGTCAGATAGAGATAGGACAATATCGCACTTGCGAGGAACATATTGTCAGCGGTATGTGGGGAAGAGAGAAGATACATTATGTGGCTCCTTCTCCTAATCGCGTAGAAAGCGAGATGCAAAAGTTTATAGCTTGGTTTGATGGGGATGACGCTGAGGGTAGTGTGATTCGTTCTGCAATAGCCCATTTCTGGTTTGTGAGCATTCACCCCTTCGAAGATGGCAATGGTCGTTTGGCTCGCATTCTTTCTGACATGCTTCTTGCACGTGGTGAGAAGAGTGAATTGCGGTTTTACAACATATCCTCTCAAATCAATAAGGACAAAAAACACTATTATGACATACTGGAACGTATGCAGCGCAGCGATGGGGATATCACGGAGTGGCTGGTCTGGTATATGATGAAATTGGTTGATGCGTTGGATGAAGCAGAAGCCATTGTCTCCACCATCTTAAACAAGAGCTTCTTCTGGCAGAAAGTATCCTCCGTAGCCATGACAGAGCGACAGACGCAGATGCTCAATCTCTTTCTTGACGGCTATGAGGCGAAGATAACTTCAAAGACCTGGGCTTCGTTGGCAAAGTGCTCCAAAGACACTGCTATACGCGACATACAAGACCTTGTGGCTAAGCATATCTTGGTAGAAGACGTTCCTGGAGCCAAGCGTCCGAGCTATTCCATTGTCTGCGATGCAGAAGACCTAACCCAGTTCTTTACAGATGTGCAGATAACTCTAAAGAACGGCATACCTTATCTCACTGCCCAGTTCAAAGGGGATAGGATATGTGAAAGAGTATTGCCACTCGATGCAGAACGCTATCAAAAAGGAGAGCTTCCACTCCGCAATCTGCTCAACAAGTACTGCTCATATTTGATGGCGAATGCCTAAGAGGGGAGCAAGCCTAATCACCTAGTCTTCTAATCTGGATATTGGCAAGTCCAAGGTCAGAAGACTAGTTTTTTGTAAAAGGAGAGTAGCTTTTCTTTTGTTTGTTTAGGCTAATATTGGAGGGTATGAAAGAAAAACTTGAAAACTTTTGGGTCTAATACAAAAAAAACTGTAATTTTGCGCTGACAGGCTGCGCAACGTCTAGTGAGTGCACTTGCGCAGCATTGGCTTTTCACAGACCACACTCTCTCATTTTCAATACTTATTATACCATGACAAAAAGGCTGCTAACCTTCTTCCTCTTCTTCATTTGCTTTTTAGGGAACACCTATGCTCAAAAGCTAGTAGGTGCTCGAGTTGTAGATTATATTACAAACATAGACATCGCAGCAGATTCACTATTAAAAGTGGAACTACTTGCTGCAGATAGTAGTTTCATTGCTGAAGGCTGGGCTTCACGAATGGGTAATGAGCCCAAATACAAAACTTATGCTGAAGCAGTAGTTGAACGTGAAGGTTCTTACATCATCCGTGTAAGCCATCCCGACTATTATACCCTATACGCTCCTATACAGATTAAATTTTATCGTAGAGAAAGCGAAATTTTTCTCGGCAAGCTCGCTCTTAAACGTAAACTCAGAGAAAAAACAACAAAGTTGGGTGAAGCTCTAGTGACTGCAACAAAGCTCAAGTTCTATTTTAACAACGATACTTTAGTCTACAATGCTGATGCTTTTATCACTCAGAAAGGTTTTGTGCTGCAAAACATCTTACAAAAAATGCCTGGTCTTACTATCAACAACGATGGTGAGATTCTGTCCAATGGAAGAAAGGTAGAAACGCTTTTGCTCAATGGTAAAGATTTCTTCAACAACGACCGAAAGACTTTGCTTGAAAATTTGCCAGCTTTTATGGTGAAGCACGTGAAAGTGTATGAGAAAGAAAAAGATAAGACATCACTCTTCGAGCGCGAACGCGAACTCAAAGGTTTGGTGATGGACATTCGACTGAAACCAGACTACCACTCCACCTTTTTGTCCAGCATAGATGCGGCAGCAGGCACGGACAAACGCTATTATGGACGAGCATTAGGACTTAAGATAAATGATTTTCATCGTTGGTCTGTTTTTGCAGGAGCTAATAATACCAACCACAACGAAGAGCTAACCCGTAACGGGCAGTTCTACAATATGGACAATGGTATTGGGCAAAAAGATTTCTATAATGCGGGTGTTTTCTACAATGTTGATGAGCGTGAAGGACGCTATTCATTGGAGGGGAAGGCACGCATACAATGGAGTAAAGAAGATGTAGATTTGAAGCAAGTAGTTCAGCAATTCTACGATAAATATCATATTTTTCAACTCGGTACATCTAGCAGTAGTAGTCGAAACTTTTCTTTTCAAACAGAGCATTCTCTCTCGTTGTTTTCTACTACTCCATGGAGATTTACCATCAAACCTTCGTTCTCTAAGGTCACATTGAAGAATCACTCAGAAAACAGTGGTGCGTCATTCGACCGCAATGTCAGTAACCTCCTAGGTAAAGCTTGGAGCGATAGCATTCGTCTATTTTCTCTTGGCGAAACGCTCAACGCATACGGTATTAGTCATGCTAATGTATTGTCTTTTACACCGACCACAATAACCAATGCAAAGCTCGAAATAGAGAAAAGTATCGACATACCACACACTGACGATAAGCTAACCTTAAACGCATCAGCCTATCGAGCACGTACCACGCAAGAGAATTTTTCGTTGCGGCATGTAGATTACATACGTAATGCACAAAAACAATCACAACATCAATATCGAAACGAGGACCATGATCAATGGACATGGACTGCGCAAGCTAATTACCTTCTCCGTTGGAGCGATTATCATAGTTTCAGTGGAAAGCTATCCTACGAACGCAATCAATTAAATTCTAGCGACCAATTTTATCAACTACACCATTTGCCTGGATGGACGCTACAATCTGATGTAGAGAAATTGCCTAATAATGATCTTTTACAGCAAGCAAAAGACTCACGCAATAGTAAATCATACCAAGACTGGGGAAACAACCTTGTAGGGGAACTAGGTTATATGTTCCAAAAAGACAAGTATGACTTAAATGTAAGTATTCCTCTACGCTATGTGCATCGAAAATTGAACTTTTTTCAGAAGAATAATGACCAAACCGTCTACCGCTCTCAATTTTTCCCAGACGTAAATGTGCGTTTTGCTACTTGGCTAGTTGGACAAACAGGCTATAATTATAGTTTTAGCTATGAACTTAAGCATGAAATGCCTATGATGCTGCTTCTGGTGCCACAAACAAATGATATAAATCCTCTATTTGTAATACAAGGAAATCCAGAACTCGGCAATATCATTC
>JABZGM010000176.1 GCA_015259235.1 Alloprevotella sp.
CCATAACGTAGCACAGCGTGCAAGCCCAAAGGGAAAAAACGAAAAATCCAATCTTGATATACGCAAATCTTTGAAGCATACGCACGCGCTCCTCTCCTCTAACTTTAGCTAGGCGCTTCTTGTTGAAAGGCATATTATCCCAACTGTAAGCAAAGAACAAACTCACCGCTGGCACAACAACAACGAGAAGCTCTATCGCATAAAGTTTTACACGATCACTTCCCACTAAATCAGCTTTACCATCGAGAAGGAAGAACACAGCAGCTGCCACCAAAAGGGCAACGGCATAGAGCAGAAATACTTTTTTCTTAAACGTCATATTATTCCATTATAATAGTTATTGTTTGAGCGCCACGCGGTCGATCAAAGAACGTCCCAGTGTAACTTCGTCTGCATATTCCAAATCATCTCCCACACCAATGCCACGCGCTAACACACTCATTTGAACTGGATGCTCGTCTGAAGGAAGATGTTGCAATTTTCTTGAGATGTAAAAGTTCGTTGTATCCCCTTCCATGGTGGGGTTCAACGCAAATATCACTTCTTTTACCTCTCCCGTAGCCACACGTTCTAACAGTGATTGAATATGTAAATCACCAGGTCCAACTCCATCCATCGGACTTATGACTCCACCTAAAACGTGATAGACACCGCGATATTGTCCCGTGGCTTCTATAGCCATAACATTCTGCACATTTTCAACTACACAGATTGTACTTTTATCGCGGTGGGGATGTGTGCAAATCTCGCACTCTTCGGTGTCGCTGATATTGTGACAATGACGACAATACTTCACTTCATCGCGCAAATCCAATAACGCTTGTGCCAAACTATGCGTTTGCGAAGCATCTTTGCGCAAAAGGTGCAAGACAAGTCGTAGCGCAGTCTTTCTTCCCACTGCTGGGAGCTTAGACATTTCGCCTACGGCCTTTTCTAACAACTGCGAGGGAAATTGCTCAATTCTCATTTACAAAGGTATAATTTCTAATTGAATTAGTAGGTTGTCCAAACAATAATTCTATATTGTCTGATTCATTATTTCTTGAGGAGATATTTGAGTGCTCCTTGCATCACATACTTGCGAAGCGTTTCGTCCTTGATACATTCGAAGGGGAAACCGAGAGTGATACTGCGTTGCTTATCCTCAGCATTAGCTACGGCTGCACTAAACCCTCCCTTGCCATAAGAGAAGACCGAGAAGGCTGTGGACTTTGTTGGTTCAAGTACGTCCGTATGTTGCACAAAATAGTGCGTTGCGTTGGGCAGATTGTAAAGTTCTATGGGAGTATTCATTCCCCAGACTCCTTCCAGCGTGTCGTTGGCTACCCTACCTGGTGCGCGCACACCCAACATTTCATCCATGAAAAGACGTTCTTCTTCAGACTTTGTGTCAGTACCCAAATAACTTCCACTGAGCAATAGTGCACCGCCTAGCTTTCCATATGTCTTTAATTGTGCCATTGAAGCAGGAGGAAGGGCTTTATAAGGCAATAGATTGTAAGCCGCATTCTTCTCTTGACCAGCAATATAATCAATCACAGCAAAGCGTTTTAATTGCTCTGGAGTCAAAGCAGCAAAAGCTTCTCTCCCCATTGAAGAAACAGCAACATTGGGCATAGCGTTGGTAATGGCTGAAGTATGAATCTCCACACCATCAAAGCGGTTACCGGCTATAACTTTTCCCACAAGCTCTGAAGAACCATATCCCAAACTGTGTATGCCAGAACGTCCCATATCATTTCTTGCGAAATTGGTTTGCTTACCAGTAAAAGCTGTGGAGTAATCATAAGGCACACCTAAATCTTCTGCCAAATCAAAGCCTAGACTGTCCGCAGTTTCTACACGAGCTGGACCACTTAAGCGATAAAAGCCATTGACCACAAGTATTTCGGGGGCATTCCCTTCGCGATGACCTTTTGCACAAAACACAGCCATAGTTTCAGAAGGGAGACTTTCGCCACCTGCATTGAGTGCTGCGACCTTGAAATCATAATGTTTGCCAGCTTCCAACGGAAGTGTCAAAGACGTTTTCCCTTTTGTCAACTGCCCATTGTCGAAATCCTTTCCAGCTTCTTTGGTATAAACTATATAGTCTGTGGGGTTTGCTGTGACTTCCAAACTGTCTAAAGTGGGTTGCCACGTCAGTTGCACTTGATTCTTTCCCTTTTGCAACACCGCAGAAAGACTATTCACGGGAAGCGGTTGAATCACCACGTTGTCTTCTTGACGATGCATTTGCGCCACATAGCGTAACATTGCTTTGTAGATGGCTCGCGATGCCACAAACTTAAAGTTGGGATCGTGCGCATATTTCATATCCGTGAAATTCTGATGAGCAAGCAACTCCAAAATCATTGACGGAACCTGCGGTAGTCTTGTTTCTCCGTAGTTTTTGTCTGTTAAGTCACGTTGGCGCCAGTCTACATCAAAGGATTGTGACAAATCTGATGTTACTGTGGTCAGTACTTGTTCGGCAAATCCTAGAGAGGTTTTGCGAGAAACGCCAGAACGAAACTCTAATTCTCCTTTGTCTCCTTTGCTGGTTGCAATTCCCAAAGAACCGAAAACGTTTCCATTCTTCAAATAACCCGCATCTGTGTGAAGCGCAAAGGACAGTTCAAAGGGGACACCTGCTCCAGAACTATTGGGATGATAGACAGCACCTCCACTCAAATGCTTCAACCAAAGTGGACGCACGCGAATATCGTCATTATAGTCGCTACCTTCTGGATTATTGCGGTAAAGTGTGTCGGGAATTCCTGACCATTGCGCCGTATATCTGGCACCCTCAAGCTGACGTGGCAAACGACTAGTGGGGCCATTGGGATAAGTATAAACTCGTGTGCTATCTTCCGCTAAGGATATCTGAGGAAGTGCACGTTCTGTCATTGCCATTCCTCCTCCAAACTGCACAGCGTCTGCAGATACTACGCCGTGTTGCTGGCTCTGATTGGTCAGCACCACGCAATTCTTTCGATTTTTTCCTGCTTCAAAATGGAACGTACCCAAATATAGCCACGTTCCGCCTCCCATTTGTTGGTTGACACGAAATTCTGTCTTCCCACCGGAATGATAAACAGTATAGTGCGCATCGCTTACGGCGTGCGGAAGTGTGGCATAGCTCACGTAAACGGCATACATTCCTGCGCTTGAAAGTTGAGGCATCCACGTCACGCTATTCAAATCCTTGCCTTGTGTTGTGGCAACCGAACGCACTGTGCCTAAAGAGAATGGCTGAATATTATCATTGAGTGTGGTCAAGGGCATAGAGAAACCTCGTACATTGGCTGTTTGCCAAGACCTTCCCGCTGCATTATCTTCTATATAATCTCCATCTCTACTCGGTTGATCGTTATCGACCACAGCCATATTTGTCTGTGCATCACGCTCACGAGCGCTATACACTATCGCTCCAGCTCGCTCCAACATGGGAATGAGATAAGGAAAAACAAAACTGGGAGTGAGCAAATCTTCGGTTGTGCAAAAAAGGATAGGTCTTTGCCACGCCCATCTCTCCGCATTATAATAGCGTCCGTGACTTGGCCAAAGGAAGATATGCCTTCCTTGCAACCCTGCAGTCGGTGTATAAGGACGAGAAATGGGAGATACCCACGGAGCACCCAAGTATTCTTTCTCTTCCCAAATCAACGGAGCTGGACGCTTTGGCACGACTACCGCACTATCTCCCAATGTTTGCGACACAGACACTTGCGCGGTGGCATGAACCGCCACAGCACTTGTTATACTCATCAGCAGGAGAGATTTAGCCAAGACATTTTTTCCTTTTTCTTTCAAGAACAAGGAAATCGTTTGTAAATTTGGGTAACTTAAATAAGAGCGCAACCCATGGATAAGGGATAATCTCATAAGCCGAATACTTAGGATGCTTATAAAACTACGGTAATATGGCAGGAAACGCTGCGTTTACCTGCAATTTCCACCGCAAAATTTCAAAACTATCAAACGTTGCACTTTAGATTTCTTCTAGAGCAAACTTTTCGGGATAGAAGGCGCAATCGGCAAATGGGCGATAATAGTCCATAATGCGTTTCATGTCTGCATCAACATCACCCGATGGCATAATTTCCTCAGTACAAACGATATGCTTATGCTTTGCATCGATAGCAAACAATTGAATGGGGATATTCGCCTTCAAGCCAATATAATAGAAACCTCGTTTCCAACTGGTGACACGAGAACGAGTGCCTTCAGGCGTAACTGCTAAATTGAAATACGTTTCGCGAATAGCAATATCAGCCAATTGATCTGTGAGCGACTGATGACGACTTCTCACCACTGGAATACCACCTAATGCACGAAACAAACAGCCCAACGGCCAGAAGAACCATTCTTTTTTCATCAAGAATCCGGCTTTTCGTCCAATTGCCTGACTAAAAGTCTCACCCAAAAGGAAATCCCAGTTACTAGTGTGGGGTGCAACACACAGAATGCACTTATCGCGTGATGAAACGGTAACTTCTACCTTCCAACCCATGCAACGAAACAAGATAAATTGGGCTATTGATTGTAT
>JABZGM010000177.1 GCA_015259235.1 Alloprevotella sp.
GGATTGGTATCACTACTATAGTCCTAATTTACAGCGTTGGCAAGACAGAAGGGTATATATCAATGAACTACATAAACCATTAAAGAAAATAATTTCAGACATTACAATTCATCAACCTGGAAATCCAATCGTTATTGACCTTACTCCATGGGATAGAATACGTAGAACTTATGCTAAAATTTTGGCAGATTCATCACAAGCTAAGATTGTAGATGAATTTCAAACCGTGGGACTTTTATGCCGAGAAATAATAATTTCATTAGGACAGTTGGTTTATAACAAGGATTTTTATGAGGCAGTTGATTCTCAGAATAAACCAATTGGAAAAACCGATGGGTTTAGAATGTTAGAAGCATATTTCACCTACAAACTTCACGGAACTCATTTTGAAGAATATAGAGCGTATGCCAAAACAACTAATAAACTGGCTAATGCTCTTACACACAAAAGAAATGCAACTAAAAAAGATATGATGCTCTCTGTTTCTGCAACCACAGCATTAGTGAATATAGTAGGTATTCTTGAAGAACAATATATTTAACGGCTATATTGTTTCCCTAAATATTTTTACAAGCAAGTCTTGGATCTGTCTTTGTGCGGCACCAAGGCTTGCTTTCTTTTTATCGGTAGTCGCTTTACTCTGGCGGGCACCTTGTCGCCTAGTGGTTGGTTACCACCCATTTTTGATATACTCGAGGGAGGAGGGAGTGAGCCCTGTGGGAGCTTGTAGCAGTAGATGCAATCAATCTCGCACGGTGGAAAAGCGATTGCGGGTATTCATGCTTGGTTTGGGACATCAACCGTGTAGCTTTGGCCGTGGTGATGACACGGAACCAACGTTTGTTCTTACGAGGGAGAGAGTATTTGCTGGCAGTAAATGAGAGACTGAATTTTGCGAACAGAGACTTATCTTCCCTTCACAAAGTTAGGTTGTTACCCTTGGTGAAAAATTAGACACGATTTCCTCTCAATACTTTTATAGACCTACACCTGTTTAGAATCTAATGTACGTGTAAGAGAAAATCACTAAAACAATCATAATGATTATTTACAAACGGTATTTTGCCCAATATTGTTCACTTTATGAGTATGGTTTAGGTGTTTTGCTAGTCTCTGATTTCCCTATTTTCTCCTATACTTCCCGCAATATCCTAGCCTCTTGGAATAACGTCGAAAGCCCTCTACTTTTGCATTGTCAGACCTGACTGAATGCCCTATGCGCAAGGGCGAGTTATTCATTTCAAAATAATTGGATTATGACGATAAACGAATTATTGGGAAAGCCTGTTTGGCAAATGGCTGATGGAGAATTACTTTTCCTTGCACAACCTGGTAATATATCCACGGCTAGGGAATCAACAAAGGCTTCTTCCTCCAAAGAAGAATAGCGATATGTGTATGGGTTGGCAGGCATTGCTCGCCTCTTTGGTTGTAGTTTACCCACGGCTAATCGCATCAAACAAAGCGGAAAAATCGATAGAGCCATCACACAAATTGGTCAAAAAATCATCATTGATGCAGAACTTGCTCTCGAACTCGCAGGGCGCAAAGTAGGAGGACGCAAATGAACCATCCAACTGCAGCCATACAACCGACGCTTGATCTAGAAGCGATGTGGCAAAACCCCTTGATTCGTGTGAGCGACCAACTGACCATTCCTCCTGTGGTGCTCCGTGGCGATGAAGCCATCATTGGTACGCTGGGCAACTTTAGTGTCTCCACGGGCAAGGCGAAAGCCAAGAAGACATTCAATGTCTGTGCCCTTGTGGCAGCTGCGCTCATCAATGGACAAGTGCTAGAATATCGGGCTTCATTTCCAGAGAGCAAACGAGACATTCTCTATTTCGATACCGAACAAAGTCCTTATCATTGCCAACTGGTGATGCAACGCATCTTGTCCTTGGCAGGGCTTCCCTTAGACCAAGAACCCGAGCACCTCAAGTTTAGTCATCTCAGAGCCATCGCAGACCCCAATCAGCGGAGAGCGTTGATTCGCTATGCCATCTACAACAGCCCCAACCTAGGTTTAGTGATTATTGATGGAATAAGAGATTTGATGCACGACATCAACAATTCTGCCGAAGCCACCAACCTTGTGGGCGATTTGATGCAATGGACCGGTGAAAAGAACATCCACATTCAAACCGTGCTGCATCTCAACAAAGGCGACGATAATGCTCGAGGACACATCGGCACCGAACTCAAAAACAAAGCCGAAAGCGTGTTGCTCATAGCCAAAGACACCAAGGACGCAGACCGAAGTGTGGTATCGCCAGCGGTGATTCGCTCCAAAGCCTTTGCACCCTTTGCCTTTAAGTTGTCCGAAGATGATGGAATATGTCTTCCTGAGTTAGACACCGAATTTGCAGTTACCAACTCTCCCTCCTTTTCTTACCAAGAACTCAGTGGGGAGGAACATCGTAAAGCTCTGCAAGAAACATTCAAAACCGATACCGAATTAGGCTACGGAGCACTGCTCACTCGTTTGAGCACAGCCTATCAATGCATCTGTGGACGAACTTATGGTCAAACCAAACTCAAAGAACTCCTCCGTTTTCTGCTCAACAAACGAATGATTGTCAAAGCTGGAAGAGGACTAAAAAAGTCCGACATTTACGAGAAAAAGTCCGACGTTTTTTCTTTTTTGTGGGAGATTTCTTACAAAATATCGGACAAAACTTTCTTCGCCTTGTGATTTGCGAATGACGCAGGAGGTTGGGAACTTCGCAATCCCTATTTCAAGGGCTGTATGTCACCGAAGTCCATCAGTACAATCAAAAAAGGGAAAGATGGACAGCGACTACAAATCTTTGAGGGCTTTATGGACTTTCTCTCTTGGCGCAAACTCCATCCCGAAATAGACGCAGACAGCATCGTGTTGAACTCACTGGCTTTGTTTCCCAAGGTTATTCCTCTAGTAACGAGCTACACCTCTATCGAATGTTTCCTTGATAATGATGAGGCAGGAAGAAAAGCATTCGACCAACTGAAGCGTTCGTGTCCACGTATCATTGATGGTTCTGTGCGTTATCAAGCTCACAAAGATTTGAATGAGTGGCTTGTTGCTCAATCCAAACTTAAAGAAAAACAGCCTTTGTTATCGTCCACGAAACGTGGCATCAGAAGATAGTCTTTCATTGGGAAGCAAGTTTGTGTTTTGAGTATCTCAAAACCTCCTTGCTCCCCTCCCTAGGGAGAGAAAATCCCGTTGGTCTCATGAAAAACAAGAAGTTATGGAACAGAAAAATAAGGGTGGACGACCCACCAAGACGTTGTCTGAAAAACGAAAATATCAAGTACTGCTTCGACTCAACACGATGGAGTATTACACCTTGCAGGGCAAAGCTCGTGAAGCCTCTATGTCGCGCACAGAGTTCTTGCGACAACTCATCACCAAAGCAGAGATAAAGAGTCGTATCAAACCCGAAGATATGCAACTCATTCGCTACGTTTCTGGGATGGCAAACAATCTCAATCAGATAGCCCATCGGCTCAATACTTTTGGCATCTCTGTAATCCATGAAGATTTGAATGCGCTAAAACAACTTATTCACGAACTCTTGAAACGATTGAAATCATGATTGCCAAGATTATACAAGGAACAGACTTCAATGGTGTCATCAATTATGTGCTCAATAAGCCGGATGATAAAGCGAAAGTCTTAGCTGCTACTGGCGTGCGGATTGCATTGGCAAATGATATTGCACACGACTTCAATTTGCAAGCATCTATGCGTCCGAATGTACAAAAAGCAGTTTGTCATACCATCCTCTCATTTTCCGCAAATGACGCCGAACGATTGACGGATGCTATGATAGTGAAGATTGCCGATGAGTATTTAGAGAAAATGGGCTATGCCGATACACAGAGCCTTATTGTAAGGCACAGTGACCGCCAGCATCCTCATCTGCACATTTGCATCAATCGCATTGGCAACGATGGCAAGACCATTAGCGACCGCAACGAGAAATATCGCTCCACAAAGATTTGCCGAGAATTGACGGAACGCTATGGATTGACTCTTGGAGAGGGAAAACAAAAAGTAAATCGCCCTCGATTGCGGGGGGAAGACAAATTGTGCTATGAGATATTCGATGCCATCAAGGAAGTGTTGCCCCAATCGAAAAATTGGAAAGGCTTTGTCGCAGGTTTAGAGCAACAAGGTATTACCTCTCGTTTCAAGACGAAAGGCAATACTGATGTTGTACAAGGTATCATCTTTGCAAAAGACGGATGTAGTTTTAGTGGGTCAAAGATAGATCGCTCATGCTCCTTCACTCGACTTAATGAAACGCTCAATCAAAATAGTCAGCAGCAACAATATGAACAACTTGCACAAGTGTCTAAGGTGGCTTCGGAAGGCTCGAGTAATTTCCTTACAGAACTATCCGAAGCATTAGGCGAAAGTTTCACGCTGCCAACGTCAAATGCTGATGTAGATGTAGACGAAATACGTTTTCAAAAGAAACTTCGCAATAGAGCCAATCGCCAACGTAAAATTTAATCCCCAC
>JABZGM010000178.1 GCA_015259235.1 Alloprevotella sp.
GTCCGAAGAGGAATTCGAAGATGAACTCAAAAGCCATGCCATACATGTGTGCCATGGGGAGCATAGAGATGATGCGGTCGCCGGGTTGCACTTTGTCACCGAGAACGCCAATGGCGAAGTCATAGTTTGACCACAAAGCGCGATAAGGAATCAACACACCTTTTGAGTTAGATGTAGTGCCTGAAGTGTAGTTGATCATGGCGAGGTCTTCTCCGTTAGGAGCTTCGCGATAAATCACGTGTTCCTTTCTGAAGTATTTAGGATAGCGTTCGCCATAGAGCGCATTGAGTCGTTCGCGCGCATCGGTTAGTGCCTCGTTGCGGCTCAATTTGAGCATGAAGTCTGGAATATAAATGATACCCTCAAGGTTGGGCATCTCTTCTGCGAGGTATTCTTCTTTGTCGCCTTTGAGTGAGTTGTAAACCAAATCTCCCACAAAGAGCAAGCGAGCTTCGGAGTGGTTCACAATGTTGTGCACCTGCTCAGCCTTAAATTCATGCAGAATGGGCACAGCTACGGCACGATAGGTGAGGATGGCTAAGAAAGCTACTGCCCACTGTGAGGAGTTGCGACCGCAAACAGCAATTTTGTCACCAGGGTGGATGCCAGCTGTTTCAAAAAGGATGTGGAGTTTTGCGATTTTGCGCGCCACATCTTTATATTGTAGCGTACTTCCTTTGTAATCGGTGAGTGCGTTGCGATCCCAATGGGTGCAAATGCTTTCTTGAATTAGACGATTAAAGTCTTTATATTGATATTCCATTGAAACAATAGTAGATGTTATGTCTAGGTGAGCAAGATTCGAAATGGGTTGTTTCTGCTCAAAAAAATGGCAAAAAGTAGAAATAATCTATTTGCGCAAAGAGCTACGATATGTGCAAAAGTACAATATTTTTGAGACTTAGCAAGGAGAAAGGGAGAATAAACTGCACACAGACCGATATTTTTGTGTAATTTTGTCGGTGCAAATGGCATCTCAAGTTTTTGACGAAAGATTTTTTCTGTCAATGTGTTGGAAAGGTGCTAAGCATTTGACCATACTTTTATCTTTCATATACATTATTCTCTTATGGACAAGAAAAAGAAGAAACAACTTTCTTTGTTGGTTTGCTATGTACTAACATTGGTAGTTATTCTTAGCCGAGCTTTGTTTGGCTCTTTCACGGTCAGCGAATCGCGCATCTTATTTGTGGATAATGACGATACAATCGACTCGATTTACGTCAAAACAAGTCCCAACCGCAACATCTTGTCGCGTCCTGTGTTTGCTGTGCTAAACGTGCTGACGGGTTATCCAAAACACATCAAACCTGGACGTTATGAAGTGGGCAACTCTACGTCTGTGTTGCAAGTGTATCGAAATTTGCGAAATGGCAAACAAGCGCCTGTGCGACTCACGATTCCTGTGTTGCGTACGAACCACGATTTGGCGGCATTTTTAGGAAAAAACTTCCAAGCTAGTACTGAAGATTTTGAAGCCGTGTTGCAGGACAGTGCTTTGTTGGCTACTTTTCAAAAAACACCTGCTACTGCTGTTTGTCTTTTCGTTCCCAATACCTATGAATTGTATTGGACGCTGCAACCCAAAGCGCTTTTGGAGCGTATGAATAAGGAGGCACAAAAGTTTTGGAACGACAAGCGTGTGCTTGAAGCAAAGCAATTAGGACTCACTCCCGATGAAGTGATGACAGTGGCTTCTATTGTGGAACAAGAAACGGCTTACAATCCAGAAAAACCTATGGTGGCTGGGATGTATCTGAATCGTTTGAATCAAAAGATGCCGCTTCAAGCTGATCCTACTGTCAAATTTGCACTCGGTGATTTTGCTTTGCGTCGCATCCTCCACGAACATCTTCGTGTGAATAGTCCATACAACACTTACAAAGTGAAGGGACTCCCTCCTGGACCTATTTGCATTCCTTCGGTGGAAAGCATCAATGCAGTGTTGCATCGAGCCAATCACAACTATCTCTATATGTGTGCGAAAGAAGATTTCTCGGGAAGTCACAATTTTGCTACAACTTATGCAGAGCACCAAAAGAATGCAGCCAAGTATGCAGCCGCACTCAATGCTCGTGGCATCCGTTCTTAAAGAGATGAATAGAACATTTCGATAACAATTCTCACATTTTGAACTTTGTCCCCACGATGGATAGCAAAGGAGAAAAGTTTATCAAGGAGGCAACCATTACAATAAAGATAATCAGACAAACAAAGACTATGAAGTTGAAGTTATTTGCTATCACGCTGATTCTCATTTGTTTTGCTCTAGGAAGCAATGCCCAGAGCAACCGACGCACCTTGCGAGGACACGGTACGGTGATTGAGGATTCCATTGGGGCGATAGCACGTCGCTATGCGTTTTCTCTCGATAGTTTGAATAAGGCTTTAGATGAAAAGGCAAAGAACGATACCGACAATTTGGAAAATCCATATTTCTTCCCTTTGTTTGCTGCAAAAACTTTTTATCATTTTCCCGTACAAGTCGAACTCGGTAGTTTGCAACCGTCAGCGTCTTCTTTGCAAAGAGGAATAGCGCAAGCATTGATGCAAGTCTACACGCTTCGTCCTGATTTGGTGCAATATAACTTGGCTTATTATAAAGATCAATTCAAGCATTTACCAAATTCAAAACCTTCTGCTTTGTCGCTGGAAAAGGATAAACCTACAGTTTTGCCTCAAGTGAGTAAACAGCAGCAGGCGCAGTGGAATGATTTTGCTCCCATCCATCTCGACATTCATCGTCCGAACTTCTGGAATTTCAAGGGAGCAATGTCGTTGCAGTTTATGCAGTATTTGGTTTCCGACAACTGGTACAAGGGAGGGGAAGACCACAACTCATTCTTGACGTCTGCGCTTTTTGAAGCCAACTACGACGACAAACAGAAGCTCACCTTTACGAACAAGTTGGAAATGAATTTGGGTTTCCAAACTTCGCAATCCGACTCGTTGCACAAATATAAAACCAATGCTGACTTGCTGCGCTTGACCAACAAACTTGGTTTGCAAGCTTTCAAACATTGGTATTATACTGCGATGCTTCAGACTTGGTCGCAGTTTTATCCGGGCTATCACGCCAACGATAAACGCGTGTTCTCTGATTTCGCTTCTCCCATTGAAACGGTCTTCTCCATCGGTATGGATTACAAATATAAAAATTCGAAGATGGAGATTTCAGCCACGCTCTCACCTATCGCAGCCGACTATAAATATGTCTCGCGTTTGGATTTGTCGGAACGATATGGGGTGGAAAAAAACAAACATTCGCGCCTTGATTTAGGTTCTACTGTGACCATCAACCTGAAGTGGACACCGGCAGAATGGTTGCAGTGGACGACACGCTTCTATGCTTTCACCAGTTATTCCAAAGTAGTGGCAGAATGGGAAAATACGCTCTCACTTCGCGCCAACAAATATCTGTCTACTAAGATTTTCCTCTTTCCCCGATTTGACGATGGTGTTAAGCGCAAAGCTAACGCCAACCAGAGTTTCTTTCAGTTCAACGAATACCTTTCTGTCGGAGTGGATTGGGGATTTTAGCGCAGAGCGAAAAGGTAAATTTCTTTCCTAAGAAATGGATTCTACCATAAGTTTTTCGTAACTTTGCTCGCATCATTTTCGTATATACATCATTTGATAGCACTATGTTTACCAAACAACGCTTCTTTTTCCTCATATCTTGCGTTCTTCTTTTAGCTTTTGCCCTTGTTTCGTGCGATAAACAAGTAACTTATGCAGAACGTCGTGAGAAGGAAAACAAACAAATCGAACAGTTTCTCAAGCGCGGTGCGCATCTTGATGACAAGGAATATGGTCGTCCACTTCTTGACGTACCAGGGAACATACAAGTCATCAGCGAAGCACAATTCATCGCTCAAGATAGTACTACCGATGTGAGCAAGAATCAGTACGTACTCTTTGCAGGCTCTGGAGTTTATGCGCAGTTTGTGCGCCGTGGCAATGGATCTGCGCTCAAAAATGGTGAACATGCTATGCTATTGTGTCGTTATATTGAATATAACATCGCAACAGACAGCATCCGCTCTAGCAACCTTTATGGTAGTGATGCGGCTTCACCTGATGTGATGAGCTTGCAAAATAATAGTGGTTCGCTTACAGGAGTATTTACTTCTGGAATTATGCGACGTTTTTATGGTACAAGTGTGCCTTCTGGTTGGATGCTTCCGCTCCCTTATCTCAAATTGGGGCGTCAGGTTTCACCCAACGATGAGATTTCAAAGGTACGTATTATCATTCCTAGCACCGAGGGACATAGTGTGGCACAACATCGCACTCATCCTTATTTCTACGAGATTACTTTTGAGCGTAGTCGATAACACAACAACTCCGTTTGGTATTTGATAAAGGGATAAAATGCAAGGCATTGAGATTGAGGCTGAAGGGAGCGTACTGAGGTACGTGACCAAAGCTGAATATCGAAAATAATGCAGCAGTTTGCCCTTTATAAAACACCCTGGTCTGTTT